>JAKORR010000973.1 GCA_029777735.1 Armatimonadota bacterium
TCTTGGTTGAAACCACTGGTGCTAGCGAGCGCCACAATCTCGCCGTCGGCGAACTGAGGCGCCTGACGCTTGCTCCCGGCCAGACAGCGCGGCTGACCGTGGACCCAGCGCGTGGCTTCGACTGTGGCGCTGGCTCTGGTAGACGCGTCACCGCCGAGGTGACTGGAGGTTGGGCTGGCATCATTCTGGATGCGCGCTGCAGACCATTGCAGTGGCCGGAAAACGCCCAGGCACGGCTCGCCGCCGTGCGCTCGTGGATCGAGGCCTTGGACGCGTACCCGGCTGTCGCCGTGAGGCCCCAGTAAGTCAGGTGTGTTCTTATTCGCGCCAGACACCAGCGTGAGGTGCTCCACCGCCTGCGATCCCTAGCAGAGGCGCCTGCCGTTGTACATTGACGGGAATAGCCTGTTTCCCCAGACCCCTCCTACTGCGGCACCCTTGACAAACGGAGAGACGGGCGCGGATAGGCGCTGTGGAGGGAGGCCGAGAACGACAGAACTACTTGGCAAGGGCTTGTGCCGACACCCTCATGACAGTCCCCGGTGCCTGTGTCCGCAGCGGCGGAGGAAGTGGGGGCGGGCAGAGAGAGGCCGCGTCTAGTAGGCACCGCGGCCGGACAGCACCACGGGCAGGGTCCGCAGAAGGATTTCGAGGTCCAGTAAGAAGCTTTGATGCCGTATATAGTAGAAGTCGTACTCGATGTTGTCGGCAAGTGGGAGATCCTTTCGCCCCATGATTTGCCACAGCCCCGTCAAGCCAGGTTTGGCCTCCAGGCGCCGCCGCTGCCAAGGCTGATAGGCCTCGACGAGAAAGGGCATTTCGGGTCGTGGCCCCACCAAGCTCATATCGCCACGGATAACGTTGAGGAGCTGTGGCAGTTCGTCTAGGCTATAGCGACGCAGCCAGCGTCCCACAGGCGTGATACGCGGGTCGTCTGGGGTCGTTGGAGCTGGCGCATAGGGATCCGCGTCGGGGCGCATGGTGCGGAACTTGTACATTCGGAAGAGCCGCCCGTGTTGCCCTACACGTTCTTGTACGAACAGGGCACTGGCGCCCGTCTGTCGGCGCAGGAGCCAGCCAATGACCAGCATAGCTGGCCCCAACAGTAGGAGCAGTACGACGCTGACGGTGAGGTCCAGGATGCGTTTGGTAGCCAGATAGACTGGAGAGGGCGCGTAGCGGGCGGGGAGCTCGAGGACCGGGATCTGGCTTAGGTCAGTCAGCGCCCCACCCCCCAGGAGCACCTGCAAGGGCCCCGCGACAACGTAGAACCGCGTCGTCAGATCGGCACAGGCGTCGATGACGTGCATGAGGCTGTCGGTGTCCAGGTCGGGCGCAGCCACAAACACCTCCTCCACGTCCAGTTCGTGGGCAAGGCGAGGTAGGTCAGCCAGAGTGCCGAGCACGTCGCCCTGCCCGGCCCCGTCGGGCGCGACGAAGCCGCTGCACTCATAGCTCGGCGCCGGCGCGCGCGCCAGTTTCTCTGCTACCAGGCCCGCTAGTTCACCTGTGCCAACGATCAGGGCCCGCACCGGCTCTTCTCTAAGCAACTGACGCTCTCTCATGAGGCTCAACATTGCCCGCACCCCAAGCTGGAAGGCCGTGCAGTAGACTGCGAACATCAACAGCATGGCACGCGAGTAGTCGAAATGGCTGAGGAAGCTGGCGCCAGCGAGCAGCAGCACGCCGAGGCCGTTAGTGCGTAGGACCAGGCCCACTTGGGACTGGATGTCCACAAGGCGGACACGATACAGCCCAATGCTGTGGCCCGTGAGCAGCAGTATCAGGAGCACGGCGGGCAGACAGCTAAGGTATATCTCGATAGGGTGCTTTAGAGGCGCCAGCAGTGGCGGTCCCAGGCTTGCGCGTGTGTAGTAGGCGGCGAACACTCCGGCGACGATCGACACTACATCACCCAACAAGGCTATGGCAACAAGGCGAGTGCCACGGTCACGCAACCTGCGACCTTCGCGGCCTCGTTCCTGTTGCCCCTTGTCCTCTGAGCCCACCATTTTGTCCTACCTGAGCCGCTGAAGTAGCATGGCAGAATAGATAATGCGGAACCCAGCGCCTTCCTAGATCCTGATGGCTGCCATGTTCTGGTATGTTTCCTGTACGTACTCCCAGCCCTGTTGGCTCAACCAGCCCATGTTCTTGATCACTAGCGCCTTGCCGATACCTCGGTGATAGTAGTCGGGGGCCACGGCCAGCGAGATGATGTCGCCCCACTTTATGCCGAAGCGTTGCGTAAGATGCGTACTGAGGCCGACAAGATATAGTCGGCCACTCCGCCGTTGGCGCGGCTGTGAAGACGACTAAGTCGGCCTCCTCTGCTTAATTCTTCCCTCATTGTATAAGTCTCAGGCCTTCTCGCAGTACTCCTCGTCTAGGCGGTCCTTAGGAGGGAGTAGTCGAGCCCCTAGCGCGCCCCCTACCAAAGGCTCGCGGCGCAATTTCCATCCTCTGCTGTTCGGCACTTGGTCGGTAGACGCCAACCAAAGGTATCCATGCTTCATTCCTTCCAGACGCTGTTTGAAAGCGCTGGTTCTGCTGGGTTCTATGCGTTGGTGGAACCGAAACCTCAAGTTGGTCCGGTATTGATTGCGAGGCCAGTACGCGAAAGGGATTTAGGGGATAGACACAGACTTCCTTCAGGCCGAGGTGGATCACGAGAGTACAGATAATAGGAGCGGCAACTACCACAGCGCTGCACCTCTCCTTCGGAGCTCTCCCGAGCGACTGGACGCCATTGTAGAGAGCAGCCCCCGCGAGTCAAGGCCTGCAGCTTGCGCCCCCATTTGGCCACACCACACGGGTTTCGCGTCGGTGGAGCGCGAGGCGAGTCCTTTCGCGATTACTGCAGCAGTTCAAAAGCATGCCCGAAAAAGCTCAGGCTCACGCTATTGAGCACCGGAGGCTCCAGGGTCGGCAGCGTCTTTTCGGGCCAGAGTAGAGCGCCGCTGGTGATGGTTCTCGTCACAAGGGCTCTCCCTCGCCAGCGCGCCGATTGGTCACCGCGAGTGGAACGACCTATCAGCAACAAACCTCACCGCCCCCTCGCAGGAGACCCGCGACGCACGCCACACCTTCGAGGTCACGGCCGCACGCGTATGTTGCCGTTTCGGATGTCGGCCTCGACCTGGGCTCGCCTACCCCACTTAACATGGCCGTCGATGAACAGCATATCTAGGCCCTCGCTATGGCGTTCGGAGAGGCGGTCCCAGTGGTTCCAGGTCAGAAAGCCTGCGCCCTCCCCGTACGTCGTACCGACCACCCCAATGTCGAACAGCGTCAGCGTTTGCGCGGGGTACTGAATCTTGGCCAGCTCGAAGGGACCGCCGAGGCTGACGTGGTGCAGGTCGTAGACGATCCCATAGCCGCCGAAGAGCACATCGAGGTAGTTCCAGCACAGCGCTTTGTCAGCCGAGGGACAGCGATAGATCTCCTTGTTCTTGACGTATGGAAAGAGCCGCTCAGGCCATCGCTGATAGGTTATTGCGTTGTGCGGAACCAGCCACTCATCGTAGTCGGATGAGTACATTTGCATGACAATGCCGAATTGCTTAAGGTTGGACAGACAACTGGCCTGCTTGGCCTTCTCTCGTGCACGTGCGAAGACAGGGAAAAGAATAGCCGCCAGGATCGCAATAATAGCGATCACCACAAGCAGCTCAATCAATGTGAATCCTACTCTGCACATTGCAATGCCTCCCTTGCGAACCTCGAGCACACTCGCACGGTTCGTCGCCACCACCCATGTGCTCTGTGTGTGGCATCACAAACCCCAAGTTCGGCACGAGATCCCGCGCCGCGGTCGGAAATCATACCCAAAGGCAGAATGGGGAATTCCTCGTAGCACATGTCACGGATCGCCCGGGTGGTAAGCATGGCGGACAGTGACTGTTCCCGTCTCACGGCCTGTAGCCGGCGTTGTTCCACAAGATGTAGATGTTAGTGAAGGAAGTGGCGCTGACGCCGCTGAGCGCCTGGCCGTCCTCGGTGGTGCCCGTTATCTCGGCGCTCCCCTTGGTCATGGCCTTGGCGTGGCCGTCGCAGAACCCGAAGTTGGCCATTTCGTTGTGCCGGTAGTACACTGGCCGGGAGCCGGCGAGCTCAGTGCTGCCCCAGGTCTGGTCGTAAGCCTTAACCATATAGCTGCGGGCGTCGGCGATCAGGATGGTCTCGGCAGGTTTTGCAATCACCCCTAGCGCCACTCCATGGATGTGGCATCCCAGACCGTAGCCCGAGCTCTCGCTGTTGCCAGGGGGCTGATAGTACGGGTTGTTGAGGACGAGTCCGGATGCCTGGTCACTGGGGCAGGCAAAAAGCTGCGTGTTCTTCACGTAGGGCATGATGCCCGCCGGCCAGCGAATGGAGGGGGATGCGCCTGGCACCGGATTGCCGGCCACAGCGTTCCGCGGCAGTACCTCGTCATAGTCCTGCGCGTACATCAAAATGCCCAGCACAATCTGCTTGACGTTACTCTGGCAACTTGCCTGCCGTGCCTTTTCTCGCGCACGCGCGAAGACCGGAAACAGGATCGCCGCCAGGATCGCGATGATCGCGATCACCACTAACAGTTCGATTAGCGTGAAGCCCAAGGTGGAATCCCCGCGCGACTGCCGTGATTGCATGTCGCTCGTGGCCTCCTATTGCATTTTGCATTCTGCTGCCACATCGTAACTACTCATTTTGTGACCTATCTCGAAAGTAAAGTGTATTCCCCCCCCACAAAAATGTCAAGGTCAAGACGCAACTTTTCGCGCGGGAAAGTGTCTTATACTTGAAGTCCACACCTGCAGTCAGCATCGCAGCAGGAGTGGCAGTTATGTGGCACATGACTTGCAAGCGGCTTGACTCTGCCCCTCTGGAGCCCTACCATTGTCCTAGGACCAGGGGTCTCAGGATGAACAAGACTGAGGGAAAAACATATGCCGAAGGTTCTTGTCACGGGTGCTGCGGGGCAAGTGGGATGTCGCTTGGTGCGCCGCCTCCTTTGTCGCAACTACGAGGTTGTCGGTACTCTGCTGCCCGACGACCCCTGTGCAGAAAGGCTGACGGGGCTTGACCTTCAGTTGCTCCACGGCGACCTGTGCGATCCCGGCTTCGCGGAAGAAGCGGTCTGTGGCGTCGATGCCGTCCTGCACACGGCCAATATGGTCGGAGACATCTATTTCCAGAACAACGTGATAGCGACCTTCAACATCGCCCAGGCCTGCGCCCGTCACGCCGACAGGATCGAGCGCCTTGTGTCTGTGAGCTCCTCGGGCGTGTATCCCAACGACTCGCACGTACTCGCCTGCGCCTACCATCCAGTCGACGAACTGCACCCTAAGCGCCCCCTCGGCCCCTACTCGTTGTCAAAGCTGCTAGGCGAGGAGATCGTGAAGTCCTTTGCACTGAGCAGCGGACTTCGGACAGCTCTTGTGCGTCCGTCTGGCATCGTCAGCGGAGAGGCCGCGCTGTCACGATGGACAGTGGGCTTCGTAGGCGCGATCCTGCATCATTGCCAGTCCAGCCCGCGTGGCGAGCTGTATCTGGGACCCGACTCTGAGCCGTGGCTGGAGCTGGAGCGACTGGCCGCCAGCCCCGACCAGCCCTGTGCTGTGACTGGACCTGACGGCAAGCCCTGGGTCTACCAGCTCGTGGACGCGCGAGACGTAGCCCACGGCATCCTCTGCGCCTTGGAAGCCGAGGCCGCCGTTGGCGAGGTTTTCAACCTCTCGTGCCCGCGACCTATCCCCTACACCGAGGCGGCCGCGACGCTGGCAGAGTTGACTGGCGCGGAACCCCTGGAGTACCGCGCGCCCGTCCGGTGGGTCTTTGATCTGGACAACACGAAGGCGCGTAGCCTGATCGGTTATCGGCCTGAGTGGGACATAGAGCCTCTGCTGCGAGATGCGCTCGCCGTTCGGGCCGGCGAAAGCGACGGATACTGATCAAGCGCTTCGCCGAGTCGCCGCCGCTTGGAATCACCGTTCCGGCGGGCAAGGGGTTCATCAAGCGTACGTCATCACCCGTGGCTCAGGGATTTATGATGATCTTGTTGCGCTCAGGCGAAGCCATGACTTCCAGTGCCTGGTGTATCTCGCTTAGCGGGAAGCGGTGCGAGACGATTCGCTCCACGTCTACCAGTCCACGCTCCATGAGTCGTATCGCTTTCGACATCGCCAGCGGCGTTGTGCCAAAGCTGGCGTCCATGCGCGCCTCCAGGAAGTGCGTGAGCCCTCCATCCAGTTCGAAGGTTTCGTGGGTGGTGATGCCGAAGACGTTCCAACGCGTGCCACGGCGTAGCAGGCTTACCATCAACCTGACGGCCTCAATGGGGCCCGCGGCCTCCACGACTAGGTCCGGCCCATCGGGCAGAATCTCGTAGATACGCTCCCTGGCGTCTTCCCGCACAGGGTTGACCGTGTACGTGGCACCCAGCTCCCGGGCGTGGGTGAGGGCGTAGTCGCTCACGTCCACCGCCACAAGGCGACCGGCTCCAGCGGCGCGGGCAACCATCATACACAACAGGCCTATTCCGCCCACACCAATAATCACGACATCATCGCCTACCTGCATCTGGCTATAATGGATTATGCCCTTCCACGCCCCCGACAGCGGCTCCGTAAGCGCCGCGGCGTCGAAGGATAGGCCCGGCGGCTTAGCAAAGAGGCACTGCTGCTCAGTCAGTAGGTACTCGGCGAAAGCTCCTGACCGCACGTCGGCTGGCCCATCGCCCCCGGTGACGAAGGATTGTTCGCAGTAGTGTGTATTGCCTACCCGGCAGTGCTCGCAGTAGCCACAGTAGCCCGAGGGCTGGACAATGACCTCGTCGCCGGGCCTGAAATGCACGACCCCAGGGCCCACTTCGGCCACCACACCGCTGACCTCGTGGCCCTGTATCGAGGGGAAAGTCACGTTCCTGCGGATACCCCTAATCGCCTTGTAGTCGGTGAGGCAAATGCCGCAGGCCTTGACACACACGACGACCTCGCCGTGGCGCCGGGCCTGTGGCGCAGGTATCCGCTCCAGCCTCAGGTCATCGAAGTCATGAAGGACGGCGGCAAGCATGCTGCTCATCGCAGACACCTCTGATCTGCTATGGTTGGTTCACCCCATTGGTGGCCCTGGGAGTGCTTTGAGCCTCACTCCTGGGGCGCGGACGCGGGACCTCCACGATCGACTTTCGCCAGACGCAACGAAGGTTCCTGCGACAACGCTCGGCGCCATCAAAGGGACACTGGACGTCTCCTTTGGCCCCATGATACCTCTCTTGGGGCTGGCCGGGCCCTTCCGCGCCAGTACAGTGCCGGAGCGCGACTACCTGGCGCTGAAGGTGCCCAAAGCCAGGAAATACCAACTCGTCTATGAGCTTGATTGGGCCAAGCTGGGACGCGACATCACCTACGACGTGGACAATCACGCCAAGATCACCGGGCCTTTCGACCGCGTGGCCTACTTCCTGCAGCTCGAGAAGGCCGGCGAGCCCGTGCGCTATCTACACGTGTCGATGGACGCCTTCACCGATGACGTCACGAGAATCGGCATCCCCACCCTAGCCTCGAAGGCACACTTCCAGGCCAGGGTCACGAACATGAATGTCATCTCCAACGCGCCGGGGATCGCCATGGGCACGGGCCTGAACGGCAACATCGAGTCTTAGCCGCACAACTACGAACCGCCCAACGCTGCGGGCATACCGAATGCCTCGGCCAACGTGTGGGACTTTGGTGACCAGTGCAGCGACCCGGAGGACAGCTACGGCTCGATGCAGGTGCACAACTACAACGCCAGGCAGACACTATTCGCCATCAACAACTGGAAGGCCGGCGGTCGAGCTGATATCGGGATCGGCAACAACGAGGGCGAAACGCGCGACTGGACCTTCACCGCCAACGCTGCCACCTATACTGCCAAAAAGCTGCGCGTCTTGGTGCACCTGAAGCAGTGAGGCGCCGCAAGTGACCCGAAGGGCGCCCGCCAGTGCGCGGGGGCCAAGGGTCAGGCCTGGGAAGCCACGTTAGGCGCGCTAGTCCCTCCCGGGAAACGTCCGCGGAGGGCCCCGGGGCGGCCTGATACCCTTGTCCACAGCCCTCACAGCGCTGCAGGAAGGTCGATTCGCACCGAGCGCGAACCCTGATAGCGAGGTGAACGCCAGGTGAGGATCACGCTGCTGACGACACTCCACACCTGTGGGACCCGATTTGCCCTTTCGCTTCTCCTAGCTGGGGCGGCCATCTCAGGATCTCTTCTTGCAGGCACAGAAGGTGAGGCCATGGGCGACGACCGGCTCGCCATCAGGAAACTTGGTACCATCGATTGCGACCTGGTCGAGACGACACCGGTGGTGTTCCACGAGCGTCTGTACCGGTACGAGTATGTGCGCGACAACTACAAGCCCAACAAGACCGGTACCTCCTACTCTCGCTTCGTGGATGTTGCGACGGGCAAGGTTACACCCTCCTTTGCGGTAGGCTACCACCTCGGCAGCGCCTATGAGGACCAGGGCAGGATGTATGTCTACGCCGTCGAGCACTGGGGCAAGCCGCGCGTCCAGGTGTTCTGGTCCGACGACCTTCAGACCTGGCGCGACCAGCCCGCCCTCGTCCTGCCCGGCTGGGCCATCTACAACACATCTGTCTGCCGGGGGCCCGACCGCTACATCATGGCCTTCGAGGTGGGCGAGCCGCTAGAGGTAGTGGGACAGCCCTTTACCATGCGCTTCGCCGAATCCGACGACCTGCTCAACTGGCGGCTGCTACCTGAAGACCGAGTGTTCTCGAAGGATCGTTACACGGCCTGCCCCACCTTGCGATTCCTCGACGGCCTTTACTACATGATCTATCTCGAAGCCCGCCCCGGACCCACCTACGAGCCGCACATCGTACGGTCACCCGACCTCGTCCACTGGCAGAGCAGCCCCCTCAACCCCATGATGCAGTTCTCCGATGAGGATAAGCGCATCGCGAACCCCGCGCTCACTCCCGAACAGCGCCAACTGATCGCGGAGGCCGTGAACCTCAACAACTCAGACGTAGACCTGTGCGAGTTCGGCGGTGAAGTGATCATTTACTACTCCTGGGGGAATCAGCAGGGCCTTGAGTTCCTGGCCGAGGCCAAATACGCTGGGACGCTGGAGAGCTTCCTCAAAGCGTTCTACCCAGAGTAGAACCAGGTCCTTTGTGACACCGTCTTTGGAGGAGCCCGCAAACCCACTCTCCTCTGAAGCGCTGTTTCGGACAGTTCTCCACTCGTTGGGCAAAGCAGCTCGCCGTAGAAAGAATGGAAAATATTGAAGACTAGACAAGATTACATAGAAGGTCAAAAAGTCAGGGGTGATTGGGCCAAGAGGTTTGTGCTGACGCTAATTTACCTCACCAGACACAAGCTCCCTCGGCTTGGGAGCATTCAAAGGAACGTGATTAGGGACGTAACTTCCATGGGAGTGGTAACAACGGATCGCCGGGTTCGCAGTCACGGGACAGGCGTGGACCGCATGGCGGCAGCGGATCCGCGGTGGCGGCGAGGAGGGCCTATCATCTACACCTGCACAGGCGTTTGCGCCGGCGGAGGTACCTCCTGGCTGTATTCTCAGGCCATAGGGAATCATCTCCACGTCGGAGAAGCGGACCACACAACTCGCGACATCAACTGACATCTCTGCAATCGTCCGATGGAACGATCAAGGGCAACAGAGGGGTTTTCCCGTAGGCTGTTTGGGCAGGCGGACGGAGGCCTTGAGACTACAAAGGTCTAAGGGAGGCGTTGTTGCATGAGGCTACTCTCCACTCTGCTGACACTGTCGCTTGTTGGGCTGGCGTCCGCGGCGCCTGTCTTCGAGGAGGACTTTGAGACTGGCGCCGGCAGCGTCCCGGCCAACTGGTCCTTCGCCCAGCAGCGCGGCGTCTGCGCGGGGGCCTGGGACGCCACCGAGCCGCCGCCGTCGGGCCGCTCGATCCGCCTGGACATCACCGACGATCCCACGGCCCGTGCTACCTGGACCTACCGGCCGCGCATCGAGGTGAAGCCCTCAACAGCCTACCGTCTGACTGTGCGCGTGTTGTTCGCCGACGTTGATCCCTCCGCAAAGGCCTATGTCATTCTCTACGAGAACGGGCTGGAAGACCCGGCTCACTGGCATCACACGCCCTTCTGGGCAGGAAGCCGCGACTGGCATACCTACACCCTAGACTTCACCACAGGGCCAGAAGCAACCTGGCTGCGGCTGCAGTGCAAACTATGGGAAGGCACGGGCCACGCCTGGTTCGATCACCTGAAGCTCGAGGAGTTAGCCCCAGGGCAGGCCCCCAAGCAGATGACACAGCGCAAGCCGCCTCCGGACGACGGCTCGCCCCTGCAGATGTGGTGGTATCCAGCCCAGCGGCGTCCTGACAACACACTCTACCTGCTCGGCAAGCATCTCAACCCTCTGGGCGTGTTCTTCTGGGGGCGCAAGGAGGAGATCAAGGACCCGTACCTCCTCCTCGAAGCGCCCAAAGGCGTAGCGGTCCGTGGTCCTGTGGTGCGTGGGCGGTCGCCCCTGCCAGATGCCGTTGATGTGCGGCCCGAGCCCGTCGAGCGCGATGGGCGCCGCTTGCTGCGCTGGCGTTTGCCTCTCCCTCTCGAGCCACTGCTGATGGGGCTAAAGCTGGACGGGCCCAACTGGACAGAATATCACTATGTCTACGTCGAACCGGAGGAAAGCTGCCCGGCGGAGTTCTCGTGGCGCTGGCAGCTTGAAGTTGCCGGGAACCCAGGGCCAGTGCACGAGATTCCCGCACGCGTGGTGACGCCCGTGGGCGGGGCCTTGGCGCCTGTGCCCGGTTTTGACCTGTACGCTCAACACAGCGGCGCGCTGCGGTACCCTTCCGCCGAGGGACGCGCCCAAGTCCTCGACTATTTGGCTTACGCCGGCATTCGTGGCGGTCTGTCCCTGACACACTACCAGCCCAAGTATGTGGACATCGATCGCGAGCTCAACCAGGCAGGCTTCTTCACCTGGGCCTGGCACTGGGACGGCTACGGTGGCCGTGGCGAAGCCGACCAACGCCTCGTCTACCAGGACGGTACGACTGCGACGGGGCTCCTGTGCCCGCAGTTCGAGGCCGAGAGAGGAGAGCCGTGGTTCTCGGACCTGGTGTCCCTCTACCGGTCGCGCCTGGCGACAGGGCTGAAGACGATCATCATCAACTACGAGCCACCCTATCTGAACTGCTGCTATTGTGCGCGGTGTCGCAGCGCCTTCGCGCGCTTCGCTGGCCTAGACGAGGCCAAAGTGGCAAGCATGACTCCGGCCGAGATCCGCGCTCTGCCCGATAATGCCTGGGGGCGTTTCCGCAGCGAACAGAATGGACGAATCGTGAAGAACCATGTCGCCGCCCTTCGCCAAGTGGCTTCCAACATTAGGGTAGGCATCTGCGGTCCGCCGTATCATCCCTCGGTGGCGGATAGCGGAATGGATATCCGCCTCTTCGAGCCGGACGTAGCCATCCACGCGCCCATGATCTACACGGTAGGCTTGCCCTACGAGCAGATGATACGCTCCACCTGTGAAGGTACCACCTCGATGGTCCTGCCCTTCCTGCTGGTATCGGACGTGGTTGTGGGCGACCCCTTCCCGCTGCCCGAGGACGTGCGGGTGAACATGCTGGCCACGGCCCTGAGCGGAGCTCGCGGCGCCTTCCTGTGGGTGGGCATCGAGGCGTTGGACGGGCAGTACCTCCAAGCCCTACGCCAGAGCATGGAGGAGATACGCCTGCTGGAACCCTACATCTTGGACGGCACTAGGGACTCGGAGGTGCGGGTCGAGGCCTCGCCCGGCCGCTCACGCCTTGTGCGCGTGGGCGACAAGGAAATCCGCGTGACCGAGGAAAACCCAGTTACCGCCGTACGGACCTGGACCTGGCGATCTTCTCGTGGACGGCTCCTGGGTCTCATCAACTATGACCGCGAGACTGCTCACCAGGTTGGCGTGTTGGCCGAGGGCGTGACAGAGGCCAAAACGCTCTACGGGCCGGCGCCGAAAGTTGCCGAGAAGAGGTTTTTGATTGAGCTTGCTCCCTACCAGGCGGCGGCTTACGTCTGGTAAACTACTGCTTACCATCCGTTCGGTCGGCCCTAGCCCCAGGCAACGAGGAGAAGGACGCCCGGAGGCTCCAAGGAATCTGCCTCAGTCTGACTGGCCATAACCACCGTGCGGTGATTCTACCGTCTGAGGGGAAGACCATGACCAAGCTACGATTCCGACAGATACATCTAGACTTCCACACGAGCGAGCACATCCCAGGTGTGGGCAGCGAGTTCGACGCCGATGAGTTCGCTGAGACTCTCAAGGCGGCGCATGTGAACTCCGTCACGTGCTTCGCGCGCTGCCATCACGGCTGGATCTACTATGACACTGAACAGTTCCCCGAGCGACGGCACCCCGAGCTTTCCTGTAACCTGCTGGCGGAGCAGATCGAGGCCTGCCACGCGCGCGACATCCGTGTGCCCATCTATATAACCGTACAGTGGGATCACTACACAGCGCGGGAGCACCCCGAGTGGCTGGTCTGCGACGAGAATGGCTGCATTCCGGGGACTAAGCCCTTCGAGCCAGGGTTCTACCGGCGTCTATGCCTGAACACACCCTACGTGGACTGGCTTGAAGCCTTCACCATCGAGGTGTGCGAGACCCTAGAGGTGGACGGGATCTTCTTCGACATAGTCGCGCCGACGCCCTGCTGTTGCCAGTACTGTATCGAGGACATGCTCAAGGAGGGTCTAAATCCAGCCGACGGTAGGCACCGGGCGGCTTACGCCAACCAAGTATTGCGTGATTTCCAGGAGCGCCTCTTCAGCGTCGTGCGCTCGCTGCACTCGGAGGCCATGGTGTTCTTCAACTCCGGTCACGTCGGTCCATGCCACCGATCCATCATCCACACCTTCACACACCTTGAGCTAGAGTCCCTGCCCAGCGGTGGCTGGGGCTATATGCACTTCCCGATGGCCCAGAGGTACGCGCGGCGCCTAGGTGTGGATACGATGGGCGTGACGGGCAAATTCCACACAACCTGGGGCGACTTCGGGTCCTTCAAGAACCCAGCGGCCCTCGAGTTCGAGTGCATGAACATGCTCGCTCTGGGCGCCAAGTGCTCCATCGGGGACCAGCTTCACCCGACGGGCCGTATTTGCTACGACACCTACCAGCTCATCGGCAGCGTCTATGGCAAGGTTGAGGCTGCGGAGCCCTGGTGCGAGGACGCCAAGCCGCTTGTGGATATCGGCCTAATGACTCCAGAGGAATTTACCGGCGGGCGTTTACATGATGCGGCCTTAGGCGCTGTTCGGATCCTCCAGGAGTCGCGGCACCAGTTCGATGTGATTGATTCCGAGTCCGATTTCTCGCCCTACAGGGTCTTAGTGCTGCCAGACGAAATACCAGTTAACGACAGCCTTGCCGAGAAACTATCCGCCTTCATCGCGGCAGGAGGCACGCTGTTGGCGTCGTATCATTCTGGCCTGGCGCCGGACGAGCGTAGCTTCAACCTGCCCGAGCTAGGCGTGGCGCTCATCGCGGAGACGCCCCTATACCCAGACTTCATCGTGCCCGGAAAACTAAGCGAGGGGTTATACAACACTGGGCATGTCATGTACCTCCGCGGGATGGAAGTATCGCCGATAGCCGAGGCCGATGTGCTGTCCTGGGTGATCCAGCCCTACTTCAACCGCACTTGGGAACACTTCTGTTCGCACCGGCATACGCCGCCTGCCGCGCCTGCCGACTACCCAGGTGCTGTCAGGAATGGCAACTGCATTTACTTCCCGCATCCCGTCTTTACTACCTACGACCAGAGTGCGCCCTTGTGGTGCAAGAAGCTCGTGGTCAACGCTCTGGACCTGCTGCTGCCCCAGCCTGTACTTCGGGCCGGCGGCCCCAGTACAGCGCTGTTCACCGTCAACACTCAGCCCGCTCAGAGGCGGCTGGTAGTCCACGTGCTGCACTACGTGCCTGAGCGGCGCGGCAAGAGCTTCGATACTATCGAGGACATCATCCCAATCTTCGACGTGCCGGTGTCGGTGCGCGTCAAGGGCGGCGTGAGCTCAGTCTACCTGGCACCGCAAGGTCAGGAACTGGCGTTCGCTCAGGTGGACGGTCGTGTCGAGTTCATGATACCGCGCGTCGATGGGCACCAGATGGCGGTTCTGCAGATGGCCTGATGCGGACCAAGAGTGACGTGGACTCCCGCAACACGGCCGCATGACAGCGAAGGGGCCACTGTCGTTATGTCAAGGGAGACTGGAATGAGCACCAATAACACACAACGTAAACATTCCTTCCTTTCGCGGCGGCTGGAGTGGCCTGTGCCGCTCACCATGACGCACGAGGGCCTTCCACTGAGCAACGGGACCTTCGGCGCTCTCCTCTGGGGCGAAGGCAACCACCTGCGTATAACGATCAACCGCGCAGACTACTGGGACCACCGCGGAGGCATGGACTTCCCCGAGGAGGCCACCTATGCCAACTTGCGTGCCTGGCTTGAGGCCGGGGACGAGGCTCGTCTGCGCGAGGTCTTCGAGAAGGCGAGTCGCGGAGCTCCTGGCGCCCCACCCCGCCCGACACGCCTACCAATGGGCAGGATTGACTTGCGATTCGCAGGCAACTTCTGCTTCGTCTCGGGCGGGCTGGACATAGCCCACGGACGCGCCGAGGTGGAGCTGGCTGACCACTCGGGCGTGGCGAAACTGCGGGCCATCATCTTCCCCGCCGAGCAAGTTCTTGCGCTGTGGGTTGACGCGGCGGGTTACGAAGCTCCCGAGGTCTTGCTGGTGCCGCCAGACTCCGACGAGGTCCTAGAGTACTTCCACCGCTATGGTTTCCCCGAGTCGCGCCGTTTCGACGAAGACAGTTTCCGCGGCTGGGTACAGGAGCGTCCAGGCGAGCCCGCGATGTGCGTCGGTTGCCTTAGCTGGCGCTCGGGTGGCGCCACGGAAATCTTCGTGACCAGTCTGTATGCACCCACGCCTGAGCAGGCCATCGAGAAGGCGCGTTCGTTGCTTAAGAGCGCCGCAGCAACGGGTTATGATAGCCTAGCCGCCGCCACAGCACGTTGGTGGAAGGGCTGGTGGGACCGCACCGCTGCCCTGAGCCTGCCTGACCAGGATATAGAGCTGCTGTACTACCTCGGCTTATACAAGCTCGCAGGCCTGACGCCGCCGGGCAGCCCGGCCGCCACGCTCCAAGGACCCTGGATCGAAGAATACCGTATGCCGCCATGGCAGGGCGACTATCACTTTAATGTCAATGTCCAGGAGTGCTACTGGCCGGCCTACGCCTCGAACCACCTGGAGACACTGGAACCGCTGGCAGCGTTGATCAACTCTTGGCGGCTCAAGTTGCGCGAATATGCTCGGCGCTTCGCAGGCGTCGAGGACGGCTTCCTGTTGCCCCACGCCGTGGACGACCGCTGCACCTGCATGGGCGGGTTCTGGACAGGTTCCATCGACCACGGTTCCACGGCCTGGACGGCCCAACTCTTCTGGCTGCACTACCTGTACTCGGGCGACGTGGAATTCCTGCGCGAAAACGCCTACCCCCTGATGAAAGGCGCCCTGCGCGTGTATGAAGTCATGCTGGACGAGACCGAAGATGGCTGGCGCTTGCCGGTGAGCGTGTCGCCCGAGTTCGGCGGCTCGGGCATGGACGCCTGGGGCGCCAACGCCAGTTACCAGCTCGCGGCCATTCACATGCTCGCGCGAGCACTAATCCGAGCGTCCGAGGTCCTGGGCATCGACGCCGAGGACCGGGAGCGCTGGCGCGACATCGACGAGCGCTTGCCTGAAGCCGCCACTGACTCAGACGGCTTACAGATTTACCTATGGGAAGGCCAGCCCTTGAGCGAGAGCCACAGGCACCACTCACACCTGGCGGGCATTTATCCCTTCGATACCCTAGACTATGGCCCGGGTGGCCCACAGGAGGCCTTGGTACGCAACTCCCTTCGGCACCTGACCGACAAGGGTATGGGGCGCTGGACGGGTTGGTGCATGCCCTGGGCGTCGATTCTGTTCGCCCGGCAGGACAACGGCGGCATGGCAGAACTGCTGCTGGCAGCCTACCGGCGTGCCTTCATGAACCGTGGCTACGCCAGCAGTCACGACTCGCAGTTCCCCGGCCTCACGGTCATGGACGGGCGGCCCACTATCATGCAGATTGAGGCTTGCTTGGGCGCCGCGGCCGCTGTGCTCGAGATGCTGGCCCACACACGCGCCGGTGTGCTACACGTCTTTCCTGCCGTACCCGATGCCTGGTCAGAGGCAGCCTTTTCAGGCCTTCGGGCCGAGGGAGCCTTCCTCGTCGACGCCGAACGGCGAGACGGCTGCTGTATAGGTGTGCGCGTCGAGAGCCTGCAGGGCGCCTTGCTGCGCCTCGCCAACCCCTGGGGACGCGCCGCAGTGAGGGTAGAGAGCGACGGCAAGACGCAGGTGATCGAGGGACCCGTCCTCGACCTACCGACCCGTGCGGGCCAGATCCTACTGGTCCACCCGGCCTGACGCATTGCGCTGCAACCGGATGCCTGCTTCTCTTGCCGTCACTCGGGAACCATGAAGGTATCGTCCCTCGAGGCGTGGCGACTCCTCCTCTGGAGGTGAAGGGCAGTGGCTGACCGCCTAAGCTTCCTCTGTTTCGTCACGGACCAGATGCGCGGGGACCACATGGGCTGCGCGGGCAACCGCGTGATTCAGACACCCAACCTTGACCGGCTCGCAGCCACCGGTGTCCGCTTTACGCGCGCCTACTGCAACAACCCCCTCTGCATGCCCTCGCGGGCCACGCTCTTCACCGGTCTCACGCCGCGAGGGCACGGGGTACGCACCAACGGCATCCGACTGGACCCGCGCCATCCCACCATGCCACAGGCCCTTGTCGAAGCCGGCTACAGAACCCATTCCGTTGGCAAGATCCACCTACAGCCCTTCCAGACGCCGAAGGGCCTTGACCCGGGCATGCTCGTGCCCGAGGAATGGGCCGAAAGCTACCATTTCTGGAACGTCGGACGTCTGAAGGCAGTACCCACACCCTACTACGGCCTGCAGACGGTGGAGATAAGCATCGGGCATGGGGCAGGCGTCACGGGCGACTACCGGCGCTGGCTGCGGGCCCAGGACCCGAGTGCCGAGGCGCTGTGGCGCCCCGAGGCCGGTCGCCCCACGCCCCACAAGGCGGAGCAGGCCTGGCACTGCGCCATCCCGGAGGAGCTTCACTACAACACCTGGGTCGCCGACCGCGCCATTGCCTTTCTGGAGAGCCATCCGCGCGACGAGCCCTTCTTCCTCTGGTGCTCCTTCCCGGACCCGCACCACCCCTACTGTCCCCCCGCGCCATGGCACTCGATGTACGACCCCGTGGATGTCCCAATGCCACTTCGCCGCGAGGGCGAGTTGGACGACTTGCCCTTCTTCTACCGCCGCGTCTACGAGCAAGGAATGCCCCTCAGCGGACGTTTCGGCCCCACGCGGATGCGGGACGAGCAACTGCGCGAGATCCTGGCGCTGACCTATGGAATGATCTCGCACGTGGACCACAACCTGGGCCGTGTACTGGACGCTTTGGAGCGGCTGGACCTGCGCGAGACCACCATTGTATGCTTCCTATCCGACCACGGCGACATGATGGGCGACCACTGGATTATCAACAAGGGCCCCTTTCACCTCAACGGCCTGCTGAGCATGCCCTTCTTGTGGAGCTGCCCCGGTCTATTCCCGGAAGGCGTCGTCAGCAATGGACTGGTCAGTTACCTGGATTTCGCGCCGACGATCCTGAACCTGGCAGACGTGCCAGTGCCCGAGGGCCTGGCGCCCCCCGAGCCCGAAGCAGCCCAACAGCTCGCGCCTTGGCCGGGTATCTCCTTCGAGCCCCAACTGCGCGGCGAGGCTGATTCGCTGCAGGACAGCGTGGTCGTTGAAAACGATGAGGACTACCTGGGCCTACGATTGCGCACCCTTGTCACGGACCGCTACCAGATAACGGTCTATCCCGGTCAATCCTACGGTGAACTGTTCGACCTGCAGGAAGACCCCGGCCAGTTGCGCAACCTGTGGGACGATCCTGCGAGCCAGGAGCTAAAGCGCGATCTGCTGATACGCCTTATGGAGCGACTCGTCGAGACTGATAATCGCTTGCCGCGACGGACCAGCCATGCTTGAGGCCAACGCGCTTGCAGAGCGCTATCTCCAGCGACTTGGGACCAGACTGTAGGCAAACTGGCGCACCTCACGGATGCGCTCCAGCGGTACGAGCCGCGGCATTTCCCCGGCGGACGTGAGCACTAAGCCCCTCAGCGTGCCTACCTCATCCAGCGCTTGCTCAATCTCCGCGCAGATCTCCCCCACGGGTTTCAGCCACAGCGTGGCGTTGGTGCCGCCGATGACAGCCGTATTCGGGCACAGGACTTCGCGGTCGGCCAGCGTCGAGTTGCCGACCGGTGGCGTCGTGTATGCCTCAATCACGACTGCGGGCAGCTTGTCTATGCATGGCAGCAGCGCCTTGAGGTGACCACACATGTGCAGCACATGCTGTTTGTTATGACCCGTGATGAGCTGCCCGTAATCGTTCAGATGACGCCAGCAGTACCTCTCGAAGAAGGCCGGCGACAGTAGAGTGGTAGACGTGTTTTCCACAGAGACCACGTAATCGTAAGGACATCCCCTCAGCAAGACCTCAAGATACCGCAGCCGGTCCTCATGCATGAGCTGTATCAACTCGTCCATTTCTTCCGGATGATCCTGGAGGAGATAGTAGGTCCTGTCCGGACCGGCGAAGTGCTGGATGAGGTTCATCAGCGGCGAGATGCCCATCCCAACCATGGTCACGCCGCGTTCCCCGACAGCCCGTAAGCGCTCCACACACCGTTCCACTGCCGTCTCGTCGACGGAGTACACGGCGTCGGAAAACACGTGTCGTGCGGCCCTGAGATCAGCATCGGTCTTGATAGGGAACTCCACTGGGTGCCAGGAATCGGAGCCGGGATCGAACCTATCCGCACCGCCCAGCGTACCGTCGGGGGTCACATACTTAGTCACTTGGAGGTTGCCGCGCCGCTCGCTGACGAGCTCAACCTGGGTGAAGGAGGCGGTCACAGGTGAGGGTCCGCCCGCCATGTGGTCTAGGTCCAAGTAGTCTGCCAACTCCAGTTCGGACATCGACGCGGCGTCAGGATGGCCCCTGAGGTACGATGGGCCAAAGATCTTCACCCAGAAGGGCACACGGTCTACTTCTTCACGTCTCAAAGCCGCCTCGAACCGTTCCCTCCGCGTCATTGCTCGGCTTCTCCCTCGTCAGTGCCCGGCTCAACGTAGACGCGGCTCAATCCCGCTCGTAGCGCCCCTCCTGCACGAAGACCTCATAGCCCCAGTGCTGCCAAAGTGGGTCCACGCCGATGGAGTGGTTGTCAGGGTAATCCTTGGCAATGAAACCACCGCCCCTGCCACCCAGTTTCTTCAGCATCTCCCGGGCGCGGTTTTCGATGAGGGTCTTGTCGCCCGTTGGCAGAATACGCTGGATATCGATCGGGCACCAGTAGGTGACGCGTCCACTAAACTCGCTCAGGAAGTCCAGACCAGTCAGTTCCGGCTGGTCGAACTGCAGCACATCCATGCCCAAGTCCACGAGCCGCGGGATGATGTCCTTTACGTAGCCACAGGAATGCATCCACACGGTGAGTCCGCGCGCATGGGCTCGCTCGATGAGTCGCTGAAAACCTTCGGCGAATAGATCATCCCACATCTGCGGGCTGACCAACAGACGATCCTCGGTGCCCCAATCCTCGCAGAAGAACACGCCGTCAGCTCCCAGGTCGGCATAGATCTCCACCTGGGCCAGTACCAGGTCGTTCACCATCCGGTTGAGCCGCCGCACTTGCTCGGGGGATTCTGCACAATCTAGCAGGTACTGCTCGAGGCGGCGGAGGTAGCGGGCCTGGTTGAAGGCGCAGGCCGCGATGCTGCCGAGCAGGTAACGGTCCACGTGCCGTTCGCGCACTTCCTCAAGGTGCTGATAGCGCGCCGGGTCGTCCAGACTCGGAGGTTGATAGGCGTCCAGATCCTCCCAGGTCTGGATAGGAGCCACCTGCACCTCACCGCCGACGGTCTTACCCTTGAGGCGCCGCCACAGGCATCCCCATTCGTCAACGTGAGTCTCGCCGCCCGAGCCATCGTCCTCCCAGGGAGTGGCCTCGGAGTTCGGGTCATTAGCAGGCCCGCACCCCACGCAGTCGTTGATACGCGGCTGGCTATTATAGGTACTATAGGTCAGCCCGATACGCTCAGGCCTGTGGTACTCTAGGACCCGTCGGATTATCTCGCGAGAGGTCATGGGATCCCTTGCCTCCTATTGGCAGTTGCCACAGCCAAGCCCGCGGGCCGTTGGCCCAAGCCCGCCAGTGCTGCCACCACACCAAAGACCACAAACCCCAGCGCGGCGGGCGTCAAACCAACCTGTAGGCTGCCCGTTCGGTCGACTATCCATCCAACCGCGTTAGTGCTCACGACGCCCAAGAAGTACTGAACAAGATTCGCCGCGGCAAGCACAGTGCTGAAATGGCTCGACGACGCGGTGTCCACCTCACTGACTAGCGCGGGGTATTCCAGGCACCACAGCAGAGCCGCCAGGGGGTACAATAAGCCCACGGCCAGGGCATTGCCCCACCATAGCGCCCCCAGAATAGTCAGGCCTCCCAGCACACCGGGCAGCACCAGGAAGGCTCGCTGGCCCACGCCCTCTGGTAGCGCGGCCTGCAGGCTCCGCCCGACCACATAGGCTACTGCCGCCAACGACAGCACCAGGCCCGGCGCGATAGGCAATTCGGCAAAACGTCCCGTCATGAACTTGGGCAGCCACTGGTAGAGCGTCTGGTCCGAAGCGCCGTGCAACGCTGCCAGCAGGAGAATCAGCGGCGTAGGCCAGAGTAGCAACCGGCGTAGGTCCAGCGTCCTACGCTCATAGTCGTCCTTCCCCTGGCCGCTAGCCCGGCTCAGCCGCAGCAGTCCTGCGCCGACGATGAGTAACAACCCCACGACACCGCAGGAACCGTGCAAGACGAAGGCAAAGGCCACACGGTCACCCGCAGGCGCCAAGGCCAGCAGGTACTCGGCCAGCAGCGGCAAGACGATGCCTGGTGCGGAGTAGGCAGCCATGGTGACGGAAAGAACGCGGCGCTTGGAGGCCGGGTACAGGCTCACAAGGAGCGCCGTGGCGGCGACGCTCAGCCCGCTGGCGAAGGCGCCCACCGTAAGGACACCAGCTTCGAAGAGCACAAGACTGTGACCCAGGCCACAGAGAACCAGGCCCACACCGACGCCCACCGTGGACCACTGCGCGGTGCGATGCGCGCCTAGTCTGTTCACGGCCAGGCCAACGAAGGGTAATGCCACCAGCGCCCCCAGCGTCGAACATCCGAACAGTGTCCCTAGCTGGCGGTTGCTCATGTCGAAATGCTCTTGCAGACGGGGACCAAAGACGCCCAGGACCGTAAGGTACTGAGCTAAAGCCATAATGGCGAGGATCAGCGCTACCAGACCCAATCGCCCGGCGCTGGGGTTGGCCTCGCTCGACGAAGATGCTGCCGGAGCCGCAGTGCTGTCTACCGTCGGGTCTTGGTCCATGCGAAGTGGCGGGTGAGGGCCTTACCACCTCTAATTGGCAGCTCTGATAGCCTGCCAGTTGACCGGCATCCGCGAGAACTGAGGTTTCTCGCCCGGCCCGCGAGTGAGGCGCGTGTGACACTGCCATTCAGCCTTGGTCTCGGGCTCGTCAGTACGGTAGTGACTACCGCGGCTTTCAGTGCGCCAGGCCGCTGATCGGGCCGTCAGATAGGCGACGAGGATCATACTTGCCGCCTCGGCTTCCTCTGCGGTGGGCCCTTCGTGCGCGTCTTCATGGCTGCGGGTCAACATCTCGCCGAGGCGTGTAGTGGCCTTGTGAAGCCCTTCACGCGTGCGCACGATGCCCACGTGCTCCCACATGATCCCGCGTACTTCCTCGGCCATCTCTGGGGGAGCGACAGGAAGCGGCTCGTCCTCCAAATCGGCAGCCTTCCTCAAAAGCCCCTCGGCCAGTTCTGTTTCTCCTTCCGCCGACAAAGCCGCTCGGGCCCCGAAGACCAAGCCCTCCAGCAGTGAGTTGGACGCCAGGCGATTCGCCCCATGTACACCGGTGTTAGAACACTCGCCAGCCGCGTAAAGCCTAGCCAGCGGGGTCCGCGCCTGCAGGTCCGTCGCGATCCCGCCCATGGTATAATGAGCCACAGGGCGCACCGGTACCGGCTCCTCTGGCACCCTAAAGCCTCGTGCCTGAAGCATTTCCAAGATGTGCGGGAAGTTGGCCTTCATCTGCTCAGGCGGGATCGGAGAGAAGTCCAGCAGACAATAGTCCGAGCCCAGTCGCTTCATCTCAGCGAATTCGGCACGAGAGACTACATCCCGCGGCGCTAAGTCCCTCAACTCATGATACTTGGCCATGAAGGGCTCGCGATTCGAGTTCAGCAACACCGCACCCTCGCCACGTACAGCCTCCGAGATAAGTGGCACAGGCATTTCGTTGGTCGACAGCGCCGTCGGGTGGAACTGCACAAACTCTAGGTCCTGGAGCGGAGCACCGGCACGGTAGGCCAGCGCCATGCCGTCCCCCACTGCAACCGGGGGACTCGTCGAAAAGGTATACAGCGCCCCGAAACCACCTGAAGCCAGTACCGTGGCATCTGCCAACACCCTCATCTGACGGCTCTCTTCTACGTCTATCAAGTCCACGCCCACAACCTGCCCCTCGACGACTAGCAGGCGCACCGCGTGGGCGAACTCCTGCACCGTGAGATTCTTCTGCTCGCGTATTGCAACGCCGAGGGCACGCTGAATCTCGGCACCCGTGGCATCTCCCTGAGCATGAATAATCCGACGCTGTCCGTGGGCGGCCTCGCGCCGACAGTGCAGCTCTCCATCGTAGTGGTCAAACTGAGCACCAAGCTCGATGAGTTCCATCACCCGCCCAGGCCCTTCCCGGGTCAACACGTCCACGGCGGCCTCGTCACACAGACCCGCCCCAGCCATCAGCGTGTCCCGCGCGTGCAGCGCTGGTGAATCCTTTGGGCAGACTGCCACGGCTATGCCACCCTGAGCACAGTTCGTGCTCGTGTCATCGACATGGCGCTTCGTGACTACAATGGTTTTACCGTGCTTAGCCAGCTTACAGGCAGTCCACAATCCAGCCACGCCCGATCCGATAACAACAAATCGTGTGCGAATTACTTCTCGATCGCTCTGCTCACTTCTCATGCCTTGCACCTTGAAGACGACTTCCTCTTGTGTCGGACTACTGTCTTCAGTGGTACCCCTCGAGATCCACGGTCACGTAGCGAAAACCCAGCCTGTGCATCTCCGAAACAAGCTTCGCCCGCACGTCCTCTGCTGCCAACCGCGGCACTTCGCTAGGCGGTACCTGAACTCGTACTAGACTGCCGTGCACACGTGCCCGATAGTTGCTGAAACCCAGTTGGGCCAGGAGTTCCTCCGCAGCCGCCACCCGTTCCAGAGCTTCCTCTGTAAGGTGGGTCCCGTATTCAAATCTGGTCGCCAGGCACGCCATAGCTGGTGCCTCGGCCACTGACAGCCCCAGACGTCGCGCCAGCGCCCGTACGTCGGCCTTGCCAAGCCCCGCCTCGGCCAGTGGCGCCCGTACTCCTAGCTCCTCGGCGGCTTGGTGTCCTGGCCGATCGGCCGACAGATCATCCAACTGCTCGCCATGAACCATGATCAAGCCGTGCTCGTCGGCCATCTGGCGTAGGCGGCCGAATAGATGCCGCTTGCACACATAGCACCGGTTTTCTGGGTTGTCGGCAAAGCCGGGAATCTCCGCCAGGTGGTCCACCCGCACCAACGAGTGGAGCAGACCCAGACGTCGAGCGAGGGCCTTCGCGGCCTCGATCTCGCGCCTCGGATACACAGCCGACAGGACCGTCACGGCGACAGCCCGCTCTCCCAGCTCCTCGGCGGCCAAGCTGGCCAGCACACTGCTGTCCACGCCGCCAGAGAGGGCAATCAGTACACCCTTGAGCTCGCGCAGTATCGCCCGCGCCTTCCTCTCTCGAGCCTCAAGATCGCTCCCGGGTGTTTTCATCGCGGCACGGACCCGAACAGGACGATACCCACGAGCACTCCCAGGGCGCTGCCCAAAAGAAGCTCCGTCAGGCTGTGGACCCCTGTTTGGAATCTGCTCTGGACTATCAGCATAGCTAACGCCACCGCAAGAATGGCGGCCGATAGGTTACCTGTGACGAAGATGATGGCGGTAGCCAGCAGGAAGCCGATTGCGGCATGGCCCGACACAGGCCCTCCTAGCGTAAGCGTACCTCGCTTCGAGACTCGCTTCACAGTTCCCACGATCAGTGCCACTATGAACAGCCCTAGGGCGGTGAGCTGCAGGACGCCTATACGCAGCTCGCGCGGCAGTTGTGCCTCCGCGAACACGCTAGGCAGATCACTAAAATGCACGAAAACGATTATGCCAGTCACGAAGGCGAAGACGCCGGCAACAAGCACTGCTCCGTCCGCGATGTTCCTGGCGGCCTGTGCCACCGGCTTGTCCTGGCCCCCAGTGAGCTCGGCCACATACTCGAGAGCCGTGTTCAAAAGCTGGGCCACCACAACCAGCATCATGGCCCCCAGCAAGCTCAAGAAGGGCAATGGTGGCACGTTGAGACCCACCGCAGCCAACACCACAAGGAACACAGTGACCGCTTGCATCCGCGTATGCTTGTGCGCCGCGAAGGCATGCACCACACCCTCCCATGCATAGCTTAGGCTCTGCACAGTGGACTTGTTCGGCCCCTCAAGACGCTGCGGGGCTTCGCTGTCTGTCCTGTCCTCTTCAGGCTCCACTCTTACTGTCTTCACCCAATCCAAGATTGCTCAAGGCCTCTTCCTGCAAGGCAAACATCCGCTCACGTTCCTCTTCGGTGTTGTCATCATACCCGAGAGCGTGCAGGACCCCATGGGCCACAAGAAAACACAGCTCCCAGACAAAGTCGTGACCGTACTCTGGCCCCTGCCGGGCAGCTGCATCCGTGTTCACGTAGATCTCGGACCGTAGAGCGTCGGGGTCCTGTTCCGCCTCGAAGGCGATGACATCGGTCGTCTCGTCGCGGCCCAGCAATCGGCGGTTAAGTACAGCCATGGCCACGTCGTCCAGCAACACCACAGAAAGCTCGTCCATGTTGCCGCCAGCGACCCGCTGAGCCGCTTCCGCAGCTCGCCTGACCAAGTCCTCGTCAACAGCCCGTTGTTGTTGGTCAGTGATCTCTACGCGCATGACTCTTCGCCGTCGGCTCAGCGGCCCGGTGCTCCAGAGGCTCGCGGCGGGATCGTTCTCGCGCCTCGATCTCGCTGGCAACCTGGTCAGGGTAAGGTATTCGTCGGTGGAAGATGCGTACGAGAGTCTCAGTCAGATGCTTCTTGATGGCCGTCAACTCGGCCATGGTTACTGGTGCCTCATCGAGCTGACCGTCGTTCACTCGGTCCTGTACGATCCTATCGACCATCTGCCGAATCGTTTCTGGGTCGTAGCTGTCCAGTGTCCGCGCGATAGCCTCTACGCAGTCTGCCAGCATGATAATTGCGTTCTCTTTGGTCTGAGGCTTAGGGCCAGGATAGCGGAAGCGGCTCTCAGGCACTTCCTCACCTGGCTTCACCAACTGCTTGGCACGTTCGTAGAAATAAACCATCAAACTTGTTCCGTGGTGCTGCTGGATAGCGCTGACGATCTCTTCCGGCAGCCTCAACTGTCGCGCCAGCTCCACACCTTCCTGAACGTGCGCCGCCAGGATCACGGCGCTAACCTGAGGCGCCAGCCTATCGTGCGGATTCTCGTTTCCGAACTGGTTCTCGATGAAAAAGCCGGGGCGCTTGACTTTGCCGATGTCGTGGTAAATTGCCGCCACCCTCGCGAGGAGTGCATTCGCCCCCACAGCCTCCGCAGCAGCCTCAGCCAAGGTTGCCACCATCAGCGACGACTGATAGGTGCCGGGGGCCTCTGTGGTCAGGCGACGCAGGATGGGCTCGTTGGGATTGCCCAGTTCGAGCAGCCACATGTCGGTGGTAATACGCAGGGGCCGCTGAATGGCGAGAACCAGTCCCGTGCCTGCCATAGCACCGAGCAGGCCGGCCGCGCCAGCCTGGGCTATTACGCGCCAGGAAATCACAACGCCGTAAACCTGATTCCCCAGCAGCAGCAGGGCCGCGTTAGCCACACCGGCAACAAGGGCCGTTCGGGCGATCATCGATGTGCGCCGGTAGCCCCGGCCCATCGAGTAGACCGTCGCGATCGTAGCAAAAAGCGCCACGATCACCAACCTAGCGTCACTGCCTGCCGCCACCAGGCCTAGCAGCACACTGAGACCCGTCGCCAGCGACAGGGCTACCACAGGTTCGGTGAGCAGGGTCATGGCGACCGCTGCCCCCGTAGCGGCCCCCAGCGAGGTAGGCTCAAAGGAGGCTGTACCCTGGCTGAGCCGGTACAGGATGCTGGTCGTCACCGTCAGTACCGCCGCGATGAGTAGGTATTTACTGTCCTGGTAGTACTTGGGCGCGAACTGGGCTACCCAATAGGCGTACCCGCCGACCAGGGCGAACAGCAGGACCAGAATGGCCAACCCCCGGAAGTAGTCGATATGCGGCTGCATCAGACCGAGGGCTTCACAGATGTCCAGGTGACGCTGCTGAACGGTCTCTCCCTCGTAGACGACTACCTCACCCAGCTCAATGGTGCTACGGAGAGGCTTGACCGTCGCAGCTGCCGCTTCCCGCGCCTCCGTCGTCGCCTCGTGGTCGTAGATGAGGTTTGGACGAAGCGCCAGGCTGGCTATCTCGGCCACAGCGAACTGATAGCTCCGCCCCATTGGCAGCTTGCTCGCTTCCTCGTGCGCCTTGGCACGGGCCTGCTCTAGGTCGTTGGTATTGTCCCGAATCTTCAACAACATCAGCGATCGGACTAGATTCTTGGCGGCTTCCTCCATACGGTCGACGGCCCCAGGCTGCGCTTGGAGAA
>JAKORR010000974.1 GCA_029777735.1 Armatimonadota bacterium
GCCGCTGAGCAATCTGGAATCAGCAAAGGGGCAATCTCTCGCATCGAGCAAAGCAAAATCCTCAAACCATCCCTCGACACGCTTCTCGGACTAGCAGGAGCCTACGGTGCAGACCCGATGCAACTCATCGAAGCCGCTGGCTACAAGATAAAGAAGCCGCCACTGCCAGACTTTCAGCCGTACCTCCGCCAGAAATACCGCCATCTCCCCAAAGACGCCACAGACGAACTTGCGGACGCATTCCAACGGATTACCGAAAAATACGGCGTCAGCCATGCCGGCCCGAGCGACGGTGAAGACGAAGACGAACCCACACCCCAACGACACCATCCCGGAGACCATGACTCCGGAGACTAACAACCAACCGCTTCAATGAAAGGAGGCAACCACCATGGACAACTTCTCCCCAGAACAGCAATCCACCCTCAAACGCCTCCGCAGCCTCAGCCCCAGCAGAGCCTGCACCTTCGACGAAGCCCTCGGCCTAGCTGAACGCCAAGCCGCCAAGCTCAACCACCTCTTCGCCACCCAGTGGCCCAGCTTCCAGCTCACCGGCATCACCGAAGACCACCTGGCAGCCCAGCCACGCCTACGCATCATCCGCGAGACACTGCCAGTCAGCGGCATGAGCCACTGGACCGGACGCGAATGGCTCATCTGCCTCAACAAGCACGACCCAGAAGTCCGCCAGCGCTTCACCCTGCTCCACGAGTACAAGCACATCGTCGACCACGGCCGCGCCGAGCAGCTCTACACCGGCGACAAACGCACGACGCCCCACCAACAAGCCGAGAGGGCTGCCGACTACTTCGCCGGCTGCGCCCTCATCCCCCGAACCGCGCTCAAACACGCCTGGGGCAACGGCCTCCAGCGCCCAGCAGCACTCGCCGAGCACTTCGGCGTCTCAGAGGCGGCCATCATCGTCCGGCTCGACCAGACAGGCCTGAGCCGCGAGCGCGACGTGGAGCCGGAGGACAGCCGGACGCAGGCGCGATGCCAGCGGCCCGTGTGGACACCAGCGTGGCAGGGGCAGCGGTTCGTCGTTCAGCAGCCTGGCTACGGACGGAGGTCGTCATGACCACTCTGAGCATTGA
>JAKORR010000097.1 GCA_029777735.1 Armatimonadota bacterium
CACCAGTGCCGACGGGCCAGGACGAGGAAGCTAACGTGTCTAGCTCCGACCAGGGCGACGAGATCGCTAGTCTGTCGGAGGAAGTATGACTCAGACCAGCGGCACCAAGCCGGACGTCGTGCAGGTGCCTGTGTGGATGCCCTGCGCGGTAGTGGCCTTGGTAGGTTGGGTCGTCAGGGTCCACCAGGTGGGGCCGCTTTCGGTCTACGCCGAGTCGCGTTATCTGCCGTTAACCTGGTACTTGTTGGAGCAAGCGATATCTGTCGGCGTCACGGTGGCGGCCCTGGGGGCTGGGGCAGTGTTGTTTGCGCGCTTGGTACCGCCACTGCGACTGGTGGTCGAGGCAGTTTGTCAGGCCCGGTGGCCATTGGCTCTGGCAGCGGCTCTCACTTCGGGAGAGATCTTGGAGACCTTCCTCCCCAGGGAGATCCTCAAGCTCGGCGGCAGCGGGTTATCCATGGGCCTTAAACCCCTGCAGTGGGTATGGTTGGTGGTCATGACGCTAGCGGTGATTGCCCTGATGCTGCGGGCCGCGTGGCAGTACCTCATGGTACTTCAGCTAGTCGTCCCGAGTGGTTGGCCTGCGGTGGGAGCATTGGTGACAGCCTTGCTCAGCGGAGAGCTGGTTGCCCGGATGCTGACGTCCTGGGTCTTCGGACTTGTGGTTTGGCCTCCCTAATTCAGCCTCCAGCGGGGAACGCTCCGCCCAGGTGCGGGCCTACTCGATGGTGACCTTCGGCCCCTCGCCTTCCACTATCTCCCCCAGCTCTAGCACCTGATGGCCCTGGGCCGCCATGCTATCGACAAAGGCCGCCAGCAGCTCGGGAGCCACCACAGCAGTCATGCCCACGCCCATGTTAAAGGTGCGCAGCATTTCATCGTCCGCGACCTTACCCAGCTCCTGGATCAGGGCGAAGATCGGGCCGCCAGGTATCGAGGAGCGCCGGATTCGGGCTGCAAGTCCGTCGGGGATGATTCGGCAGAGATTGCCCTGGATGCCGCCGCCAGTGACGTGGGCCAGCCCCGCGATGTGCACACCGTTCCCGAGTGCGGCCAGCAGCGCGGGTGCGTAGATCCTCGTGGGCTCCAGCAATTCTTCTCCCAGCGGACGGCCGAGCTCTGGAATCTTCTGATCGAGCTTGAGGCCTGCTTTCTCCAGAAGCACCATTCGCACCAGCGAGAAGCCGTTGCTGTGCAAGCCGCTGGAGACGAGGCCCACGACGCGGAAGCCGGGCTGGATGCTGGCACCGGTGATGAGAGCGTCGCGCTCCACCAAGCCCACAGCACTCCCTACCAGGTCGTATTCGCCCGGCGCGTACAACCCGGGTAGCTCAGCTGTCTCGCCGCCGATCAACGCACAGCCAGCTAGACGACAAGCGTTGGCAACCCCTGTGACAACGGTCGCGACCTTTTCTGGGTCAAGCTTGCCGATACCGATGTAGTCAAGAAAGAAGAGGGGTTGGGCACCATGACATACGATGTCGTCGACACACATGGCCACAACGTCCTGCCCAACCGTGTCGTGGCGGTCGAGCATGAAGGCGATCTTGAGCTTGGTGCCGACGCTGTCGGTGCCCGATACCAGGACCGGATTACGCCAGCCCCGACCTAGGCAGAAGAGGCCGCCGAACTCTGCCAGCCCACTCATCACGCGCTCATCATGGGTGCTGACGACGGCCGCCTTCATCAGCTCGACGGCTCGGTCGGCAGCCTCAAGGTCCACACCAGAGTCGCGGTAGGAAGCTCCTGAACTCATATCGCTCGCATTGTAAGTAGTAAAGTGCTAAGGGGCAAGCGGTACACAGCAGGGTGCGCAGAGTGGCCTGCCCTGGGCCGCCGGGTATGGTTATGGTTGTATATGGTTGTATTAGGATTGCGGCCTATCCACGTAAACGCGTGGCAGGCGGACGCTGAGAGTGGAAACGATGTTCTGGACGATGGTCCCGGCGCGCTCAGCAATCTCTTCCACTCTGATTTCCTCCTGGCCCTGGCGCCCGATGAGCACGGCCTCATCTCCTACCTGGACATCGCCAGCCTGCGTAACGTCGACGAGCGTGGCGTCCATCGAGATACGCCCGACGACGGGACAACGAATCCCGTGCACCAATACATCGGCGTTGTCAGAGAGTGCGCGCGGGTAGCCATCGCAGTAGCCCAGGGGTAGAAGCGCAATACGAGTGTCGCGTTCGGCACGCCAAGTACGTCCATAGCCCACACTGTCCCCGGCGTGAACCGTCTTGGTTAGGACCACCTTGGCCCGCAGCGACAGAGTGGGCTGCAGGCGCGGCCACCGCTCGGCCGGAACACCTGGGTTCAGACCACACCAACCGATCCCCAACCGCACCATGCTGTGGCGCATGTCCGGATAGAGGATAGCAGCAGCAGTGTTGGCACAGTGCCTGTACGGAATCGGGCCAAGCACAGCCTCAACCTTCTCGCAAGCCGCGAGGAAGTTGTCGTGCTGCCAACGAGTGAACTCTGCATCCGACTCGGCGACGGCGAAGTGAGTGAAGAGTCCCGAGATACGCAAGTTCCCCAAGCCAGCGATCACCTGGATGAGTCCGTTTATTTCATCCCATCGGATTCCCTGGCGGCCCATCCCGCTGTCAATCTTCAGATGTGCCTCGGCCACGCGGTCCATCGTGGCAGCGGCACTGCTCAGGGCGCGGGCGACCTCAGGGGTGGCCAGGGCGGGCGTCGCGCCGATCTCCAGAATCTCGGTAGCCTCGTCGGGCGAGGATTCGCCCATGATGAGTATAGGGGTTTGTAAACCGGCTTCTCGCAGCTCCCTGGCCTCGCTGGACATTGCGACGGCAAACCCCGTGGCCCCGGCCTCAAGCGCCGCACGAGACACCGTCACGGCACCGTGGCCGTAGCCATTACCCTTCACAACTGCGTATATCTCGCAATCCGGACCGACAGCGGACCGGAAATACTGGACGTTCAATCTGAGATTGGCGAGGTTCACCTCTACCCAGGCTGCCCGCACTACGAATCCCTTCTACATGATTTTATGATTTTGGCAGGGCCGATCCCACACAGGCGAGGTTTCACTTATGAGGACCTAGGCGTGATGATAGGTTCCCCTTGGCAAGGATGTCAACGACGGAGCCATCGTGAACCCTGATGCCGAGCCAAGCCACACTCCGTGCCTCGCGGCGTGGAGAGCGGACGCTAGGCTTCGTCGGCCTTGGTCACGCCTTCGTGGGGGTCCACACCAATCGACATCAAGTACTCATCGATGGCCTTGTGCTTGGCGACGGCACAGGCCATGCTTAGGATTTCGGCCGGTTCGATAGTCTCCAAGTCCACTATGCCGAGCTGTGTTATCTGGTCGAGGCATTCCGCGAAGTTGACCCTACGCACGACCTTCTCGCCGCGTACTGTGTCGTCAATTTCTACCTCAATCTCTTTCGGGAAGTCGATCCTAGTGAGGACCTTGGCACGGATCGCCATGAGTTCTGCCTCCGTTGTTCATGTCATTAGTATCCGCCTGTGTCAGGAACCGCCGTAGATCACGTGCATTAACGTGTCGCCCACTTGGTACAGGGAGTCAGCCGAGCAATGCTCGGGCGTGTCATCCACTGTGTGCCAGGTTAGCGGGAATACCTCGATGATGTCGATGATCTTGATCCCGGCTCTGATCAGCGGCACATGGTCGTCAGTAATGTATCCACTCGTCTTGCGCACAAAGGCCTTGTGGCCGAGGGCCTCGGCTTGTGACCAGACCTGGTTGACGAGCTTGGGATTGGCGTCCAAGGAGTTGCTCTCCAAGCCCAAGTCGAACTCCACAGCGCCATGAATCGGTCGCACGGGTATACGTGGGATGGGCTTTCCGTCGCCGCCGACGAGGTCCAGCAGAATGCCCTCGGCGGGTTTAGCCCAACCCTCGGGCCAGTGCTCAGCCAGATAGGCTGAACCAACGCAAAAACCCGAATAGGGCTGGTCGCTGTCTGAACTGCCGCTGTCCTCGGCATCCAAAAAGGCCAGGAGGATCGGGCGCGGCGGTTCCGTCTGGGCCATCAGCCGCGCCATTTCGAGCAGCACGGCCACCCCGGAGGCGCCATCGTTAGCCCCAAGGACAGGGCTGTTGTGATTTGCCGGGTCAGGGTCTTCGTCGGCGGTGGGCCTGCTGTCCCAGTGGGCCGCAAGCAGGAGGGGTGACCCCGTCTGCGGCCCGAGCCACGCGAGAACGTTGCAGAAGTCGTAGGGGCCGCCGAAGGACGTCTCGGAACTAAAGCGCTGCTCCAGCACGCGTCCCGAGAGTTCCCTGAGCTGTGCCAGCAGCCAGACGAGGGCCTCGGCGTGTGCCTTCGAGCCAGGTGTCCTAGGACCAAAGTCACATTGGGTTTGGATCAGCTCAAGGGCGCACGCACCATCGAAGGCCGGCACCGTTGGGTTCGGCGCCGACTCATCCCCGCCGGTCTCGGCCGAACTACCCGAACAACCACAGCCACACAGTACGGCCACCAACCCGCAGGTGACGAGAGCAAGAGCCGTTCGTGATGGGCGCAGGCAAAACATCAGTCAGCTCCTCAGCCGACGCACTCTCAGACGCTGGCGTTCCCGATCAGTTATTATCAGTTATCAAGAGTAGCATCCACAGGGGCACATTATCAACGTCACAGACTCGAGGTCGGCGTACGCCTGACGTCCCATTCTTGCGACCGCCAGCCAGCAACGCGTATCTCCAAGGCTGAAGTTGGGCGCTCTAGGCCGAAGGTCCTGGACAAAGGGACGCAAAAGGGAGATAGTTTACTCCGTCTCCCTTGCGAAGACACAAAAGCGCTCAGTGACCAAAAGGCCATGCCCGTCGGCCACAATATCTTGGAGGGATTCGCGGTATGTCATCAACGACGACCATGCGCAGTAGCGACTCGAGTCGCAGCCGCAAGGCCAGCATCGGGTTTGCCATTGTGGGGTGTGGCGTTATCGGCCCGACGCACGCCGAGGCTATCGCAGCTGTCCCGCAGGCCAAGCTAGTGGCTTGTTGCGACATTGTGCCGGAGAGGGCGAAGACGTTCTCCGAGAAGTACGGAGGTGTCCCCTATTACACGGACTACGAAGAGATGTTCGTCAAGCAGGACGACATCCAAGCTGTGTGCGTTTGTACGCCGTCGGGCCTGCACGCCCCCGTAGCCATAGCGGCCGCTCAGGCCGGCAAGCACGTGTTGTCCGAAAAGCCGATGGACATCACGCTGCAGGCTATAGACGCCATGATCGCTGCGGCCGAGGAAAACAAGGTAAAGCTGTCGGGCGTATTCCAGAACCGGGCTCGAGCTTCGTCGCGCAAGGTCCGCGAGGCGGTCAGGACCGGCAAGCTGGGCAAGATTGTCCTTGGCGACTGCTACCAGAAATATTTTCGCAGCCATGAGTACTATGCCAGCGGTGACTGGCGCGCCACCTGGGAGCTGGACGGCGGCGGTGCCCTGATGAATCAGGGCGTGCACGGTATCGATCTGTTACTGTGGATCATGGGCAACGCCAAGCGAGTCAGCGCTCACTGCCGCACGCTGGTCCGTAATATCTACGTCGAGGACACAGCCGTAGCCGCCATCGAGTTCGAGAATCGCGCCTTGGGTGTCATCGAGGGCACTACTTCTGTGACCCCGGGCTACGGTATGAGACTCGAGATTTCAGGCGACAACGGGACGATCAAGTGGGAAAACGGCAAGATAGTGGGCTGGGACATTCCAGGAGAGGAGAACGAAGCCGAGGCAGAAAGTGGCGGCCAAGGCACGGCTGCTGACCCCACCGCTGGCCTCACGGCTGAGGGCCACGTCAGGCATATCCAGGACCTTTGCGAGTGCATCACGACTGGTCGCGAGCCTGAGATTCCAGGGCGCGAAGCGCGCAAGGCCGTCGAGCTCATCAAGGCGATCTACCTGTCCAGCCGCCTCAACGGGGACACGGTGGAGTTGCCACTGAGCTACGAGCAGGACGGGCCAGGCATCTACCCACCACTGGCCAATCCTTGCTGGGACTAGGGACAACAAACCTCGCCTACGCAGGTGGGGCGTCTTGCTGCAGTCAGCGGAAAGCCCCTGGTCGCTAGCACCAGGGGTTTTCATTTGCTCGCAGGCAAAGGGCACCCACAAGAGACGAGGACTCTGACCAAAGGGGCCCTACGGAGATCTATTCACCTTCCTCCACGGTACCTGCCAGGCGCTGGGAGGCAGCTTCGGCGTAGTCCTCGTCGCGCTCGACCATGACAAAACGCCGGCCCAGCCGCCGCGCCACCACACCCGTTGTGCCTGTGCCCGCCATGGGGTCGAGTACCACTTGTCCTCGCCGCGTCGAGATGCGCAGCACTCGCTCTAGCAGCCGCTCGGGCTTCTGGGTTGGATGCAGGCGCTTGCCATCGCGGCCCTTGAGCCGCTCGTGGCCAATGCATAGCGGGATACGCCAGACATTGGCGGCGATCTTGCCGCCAAAGTCCTCACGAGTGTAGGCCTTGGCCGCCGCTGCGTTGTACACATAACCGCGCGCGCTCCGCTCGCGCACGGCCCAGATGAGCGTCTCGGTGGCGTTGGTCATGCGCACATTGAGCCAGTTGGGCATTGGGTTGCTTTTGAACCAGGTGACGTTGTTCAGAACCCAGAAGCCCAGGTCTTGCATGACGGCGCCGATGCGGTAGATATTGTGATACGTACCGATGACCCACAGCGTGGCCGAGGACTTCATCACTCGCCGGCACTCCTCCAACACGCTGGCGATAAGAGCGTCGTACTCGGCGAAGGAACTAAAGCAGTCCCATTCGCGCTCCGGCGATTCCACCTCGCTGACCGCTCCCCAGCGCACGAGACGTTTGTTTGTGGGAAGCTGCAGGTAGTAGGGTGGATCGAGGAAGACCATGTCCACGCTGTCAGAAGGCAGAGCTGGTAGGACTTCGAGGCAATCACCGATGAGGATCTGGTCGAGAACCTGGTCTAGGTCCAGCGGCTGGCTATAGGGTACTCGCCAGGCCTCCCTAGCTACGTTGGATACGGCCACGTCATTCACCGCCTGTAGTACGTCGTGAAGTGTGTACGTTGCTTCGTTGCGATCTCACCATAACATAGCCATTGATACAGGCGCAAGAGTCCGGAGTGCCTGTGGTCTACCCACTTTTGAACAGTCTTCGCAGGTGGGCGAAGAGGAAGTCTATCAGTTCAGTGAAGCCGGCGAGGAGGGGAATGGCAAGTAACACAAAGTCCGCACGTCTGGATGACTCGCAGGCCTTCAAAACTGACAAGCATAGATCACGATAGGCTCCAGCTTTTACTGTCTAGCTGACAACCTCTGCTGAGTTTTCTCCTGATATTTCTCCATTTCTTTAGCCTGACTCCTCCCAGCGTTAAAGTGAGTAACCCCCAACTACACATGCCTACAACTCTGTGGGGAAGAACACCATCTCTTGATTTGGCTTCGCTTTCTATGCTATAATCTATTCGAGTCTTGCAACAATTTCTTTGGGTTAATGGAGATGACCGCAGTG
>JAKORR010000975.1 GCA_029777735.1 Armatimonadota bacterium
AGTACCACAGGCCAGCGGGTGATCCACTTACCAGCCGGGCACCGGGGCCACTTACTCGCTCGGTAGTACAGGAAGGAGGCGGTGTTGTCGGCCCGGTTGCTGTCGGACAGCTTGCGAGACGGGTCGGCCGTGGCGGTGACGTAGGCGGGTGGCGTCAGAGGAACTTCGAGGGCGACCCACCGTGTTGCGCCCGGGGCTAGTTGCATACGCTGAGGGGCTTGAGGCCTGCCATCGATGGTAAAGACCAAGTCGAAGGCGGCTGGAGCGTGGCCTGTGTTGGCCACTTCCGCCTGGACCCTGCCGTCGCGCAGGGCCACCTGCCTCACCGCAACCTTGGGCACCTTGCCCGAGTGAAGCGCGTAGGCAAGGGTGTTGACGCGCGTAGCCGTCCGGGTCAGTTCCTCGTAGGGCTCGTCCTGCTCGTTTACCAGCCCGTAGTTGCTGTCCTCGGGAAAGGTGTCCGAGATGCCCAGAGCCGGCTCGTCAACCCACATGAAATAGTCTGAGCCGACCATGAAGGGCAGGCTGAAGATCATTCGCTGGTAGACCTCATAGCACAGGGCCTTTTGGGTCTGAGTATCGACGCGCATACCGGCGCCGTGCTTGCAGGGCAAGCCACTATCGAGCGCCGGGAAGGACCATTCGGTGATCATCAAGGGGCGCTTGGCCTTGTTGTAGTACTCGGTCCAACGCTCCGCCGTGCCAGGTGCCTCGGCCCGCAGCAGGTCCACACGGCCGTAGTAGTTAAAGGTGACGATGTCGCAGTAACGCCCGGCCGCCTCCCACACGCCCGGCGGTGCGTCACCTGCAAAACGGCTACCGAGAATCATGTGGTTGGGGTCCCAGCGCCGGATGGCTTCGCAGGTGGTACGGAAGTAACGGTCGGCCACCTCAGCCACGAAGGCAAGCTGGTCCTCGCGCAGGGCTTCCTGGTTCACGGCCTCGAAGGTCGAGGCGGACGCCAAGGCCTCCCAGGATTCATACTCGGCGCCCCAGGCCTTGTTGAGCTTTTCGATGCTATCGCCGTGACGCTGCTTGAGCAGGTTCACCAGCGCCTGTTTGCCGGAGTTATCGGCCGGGAGCTTGGCCGTTTCGATAGCGACGCCCACCACTCCACCGCCCTTGCCATACCACTCCAGCTCGTTGTCCAGGAAGTAACCCAGCAGCCAGGGGTTGTCGGCGTTGGGGCGACACATTTTCCACGCAAGCTTGTCACACCATTGCTCCCACGTTGCGCTGAAGACGTTGGGGAATCCGGTCCAGGTGGTCTTCTCGACGAGAGCATCATGCCCGGAGTAGCCGCTGCCGAAGCTGATGAACTCCGTGTGGGGCAGGCCTC
>JAKORR010000976.1 GCA_029777735.1 Armatimonadota bacterium
AGCGAAACCGTGCAAGAAACCGTCCGTGGGGCTCCTGCCCAGTCCCTTGGGTATGGCGTCAGGAGCGGGGACTACAGGATTCGCGATGTGGTGGCCAAGGGCGAGGAAGGACTGAGCTTTCGCTTGGAGGGTCCCAGCGGTTCGGTTCCGGTCAGCTTACGCCTTTATGGCCCCCACAATGCCATGAATGCAGCAGCGGCTCTTGCCGTGGGCGAGCAGCTTGGCGTTCCTGCAAGTCTCGCGGCCGAGTCTCTGGCGGCCTTCCAGGGCGTTGCCAGACGGTTCGAGCGTCTCGGATCGCTAGGCACGTCGATAGTCATCGATGACTATGCCCATCATCCGACGGAGATCTCGGCCTGTCTTTCTGCGGCGCGTGAACACCTCGATCGCCCTATTCTAGCTATTTTTCAACCGCATTTGTACACACGTACCCGGGACCTGATGCCGCAGTTTGCCGAGGCCTTTGGTGACGCAGACGATGTTATTATCACGGAGATCTACGCGGCCCGCGAGGAACCCATACCTTGCATTACCGGTGAGGTCCTGGCTAAGTGGGTCGCTCAAAAACGGGACGGCCGCTCAACGCGCTTCTTGAGTACCTTTGACCAGATTACCAAGTTTGTGCGTCAGCATTACCGGAACGGCTGGGCAGTGTTGGTCATAGGCGCGGGCGATATCCGTAAGGTAGGCGAGCGGCTGGTGGAGAGGGCCTAGCGCCATGGAGGACCGCCAGGCCCAGGTGCGCCGTCGGACCTGCACCTTCAATCGCCTACTGCTTGCGTCTTTCCTCGGGGGTTTGGTGTTGGGGGTGCTCGAGTCTGAGGCCTTTCGGCTGCGCGTAATCTACCTAGAGGGCCCCCGGCGCGACGTGCTCGAGGACGTGCGTAGCATGCTGGAGGGACTAGGGCCGATGAGCACGATTCTATGTCGCAGCGGCGTGCTCACCAGCCAGGCACGACAGGCTTGTCGCGTCGCCGACGTCAAGCTTCGCAAACAGATCCCACACACGATATACATGCACATCGAGCCGCGCGTGCCCGCCGCTGCTCTGAGCCTGCCCGACCGGCCCGAAAGCTGCCTATTGGCGGATCGCAACGGTTTTGTGTACGAGTCGGTGGAGAAGGCGCCGGCCGGTGTGATTGAGCTCCGGGCCTTCCCTATCCAGTCGCTGAAGGTAGGTGGCCCACTGGAAGGCCTGGCCGCCGAGCTCTACGCCCAGGTAATGGCGGGATTGGAGAAGGGCGGGGTGAAGATACGATGCATGGACTTCAGCGAACCAGCCAACATCGTTGCCTTTCTGGAGGACGGCACCAAGGCCAAGATAGGTGGCTTCGACAACCTCGAACGCAAGGTGGCCCTCGTAGGCTGGATATGCCAAGGCGTGAAGCGCAAGGGACTGTGGCCCGAGTACATCGATGTGCGTCTCCCGTCGCAGCCCGTGATCATGCCACGCAGGACCGGGACACCTTCCGGAAAGCCAGCAGATGATGAGGGAGACAAGACACCGGCTCGGGGTCCTGGCACACCTCCCGCCCAACTCGAGGAACAGCCCGGGGAGTGACCGGCGGCTAACGGCGGACGCCGTTGGCCGCCCAATCGCGGCGCCTAGAGCCCCGGCTTAGCAAGCTGAGAGCAAGGACCCGGCGCCGAGCAGGCGAAGGTTCTCTTCATGCGGATCGGGTTTTCGTCCCACGTGACGCCCGAGGGCAAGCGCGATGGGGTTGCCCCCGGGTGTGGTAGGCGACTTGAGCCGTCAGCCCACACTTGGAGGCCCTAAGTCCATGATGTCGGCCATCGTCCCGCTACTGACCCTATCCCTTCTTCCGGCTTGGAGTCAGCATGTTCAGCCCGGTGGTGAACTGCTCGATTTCGAGCGCCGCGTGGCTGAGGCCGAAAAACGGCGCGCCGATACCGCGACCTTTCACACCAACTATCCCCTAGCACGTCTGGCCCTCAAGAAGGCCCGCTTGCTGGCCCAGGGGGCAATCTTTTTCGGGCAGCAGGGAGGTATGGAGCAGATCCTCCAGGTAGGGCGGGAAGCTTTGAGCCGCCTCGAGCGCGGTCAGGAGTACAGGGGACAGCCTGGGCGTCTCAACGAGCTAGCCTACGAGGCCGAGAACGACGGCAGCGTCCAGCCCTATTACCTGTACCTGCCGCCAGATTTCGTCCCCTCACGCAAGTGGCCGCTCATCGTTTTTCTTCATGGCTACGTGCCCTCCATCACGGTGCTGGACCCGTGGGTCCTGCCCGGCGAAGTGTGCGACATCGCGGGCCGCAATGGGTGCCTACTCCTAATTCCCTACGGCCGCCGCAACACGGATTTTCAGGGCGTGGGCGAAGTGGACGTGATCGACACCATGCGGCTTGTGCAGAAGTACTACCCGATCGATGAGCAACGTCTGTACTTGTCAGGCGTCAGCATGGGCGGCATGGGCGCATGGAACCTGGCCCTGCGCCGGCCGGGGCAATTCGCGGCTGTCACGCCCATCGCAGGCCACACGGACATGCTCACTTGGTGGGGCTGGCCACGAGACCAGGTGGCGCCCTTCAAGAAGTGGCTCATCGAGTGGGACAACCCCATTGACCTTGTGATGAACGCCCGCGGGCAGCGGTTCTTCGTCCAACACGGCGCGGACGACCAGCTCATCTCGGTCAGCCAGTCGCGCAACATGGTGGCGGCAGCTCGTGATTTGGGCCTGCAGGTGGAGTACCATGAGTACCGCGGCGAGGGCCACTACATCTACTGGGGCACCGAATGTTTCGAGAAGGCTTGGGCGTGGCAGAAGCAGATTAGCCTGGGTCGCCCGGTCCGCGAGATCGACCTCAAGACTTACAGCCTGGAATATGACCAGGCCTTCTGGCTACGGGTTGATCGCCTCGAGGTCTGGGGTAAACCTGCCGTTGTGAAGATACGCGTCACTGCGGACGGCAAACGCGTGGCGGTGGAGACGCAGAATGCAGCGGGCTTAAGCCTCAACGCAGAGGAGGGCTGCCTGGATGCGGAGGCCGTGTTTGTAGTCAACGGCACCGAACGCACCCCTGAGCGGAGAGACGGCCCTTGGGTCAGCTTTGATCTGGCTCCCGTGCAGGCGGCGAAGGATTTCCCGCCACTCAAGCGCCGAGGCCTGTGCGGCCCAGCGGAGGAGGTCTTCGACAGTCCCTTCATCGTGGTGCAAGGGACGGCCGGCGATGATGCCCAGGATGAAGACCTGGCGACCAAGGTCGGCCGCTGGGCGGGGGAGTGGAACGCCTTCGCCGACGGTTACCCGCGTATTGCCACCGATACCGAAATCGGCCAGGACGACATCGTTCGCTACAATCTCGTGCTCTTCGGCACGCCCGAAACCAACAGCGTTCTAGCGCGCCTTGCGGACAAGCTGCCGGTGCGCATAGCCGATCACGACTACCGAATCGGCGAGCGGCGCCTCACCGGACCGCAGCTTGGCCTCGTGCTCTGTTACCCCAACCCGCTGGCGCCCGACCGATATGTCCTTATCTACAGCGGCGAGTACTACGGCGAGAAGCTGTCCATCAACCACAAGCACGACTTGCTGCCGGACTTTCTGGTTTTCCGCGGGGACCGGTTCGAGTACGACGACGCGAATCAGTGGGTCTGTGGTGGATTTTTCGACAGCGCGTGGCGGTTGGCCGAGGGAAGCACCTGGGTCAATCCTGCCGCGGAAGACAAATAGCCCCGGGACGAAACACCACTCCCCCTTGGGAACCGAGATACGCCTCACTCGCTGTTGTACTGCCCCAGTGACGCATGTTGGGCTTGAGCTACAAAGCGGTTCCAGGTCCATGCCCGCACAGGGGGTGTCGTGGTGGTGCCACCCCTCCCGGGAGCGCAGCCTTTACTGCGGCGGCGTGCCCTCTGGCGTCAGGGCGGTCCACACGCCCTCCAGCGGACGGTCATCGGCACCCGCCAAGCGGAGGTAAAACCCCCATTGCCCTTCTTCTTGGCACACCTTCAGCAGCAACGTGTTCCAGCCCTGCCGCAATTTGACCGGCACACGGTCCTGATCCGGGGCCGGTGGGCGCGGATCGGGGTAGGTGTGCACGTGCTCCCCATTCACCCACAGCTTGCACTCGTCATCGCTACCAACGTAGGCGATTGCATCTTCGTCCCTCGGCGCCCACAGGTATGCTACAGCATAGGCGACCGTGAAGTCCTTGGGCTTGAAAAGCGGCTCGAGATTCACAAAGTTCGGTCCGCCTGTGCTGCGTACTGGCCAGCGCCAGCCGGTCTTGAGCCACGTGACCGGTCCCCCTTTGCCCTGTAGTTCGGCGCCGATCCTCAGATCCGTCTCGGGCGGGTACACGGTTTCGAGCCCCTTGCGCTCTGTATTGTCGAAAGGACCGACAAGGTGGAAAAGCTGAAGCGAGCTCGCATCCACCGTAGTCGAGAGCGTCCCTGTCAGCGGCAGGCCCGCCCACTTACCGCGCACCTCCACGGCCGCCGTCACAAGCCCTGCCGGGAAGCAAGGATCGCAAGCCAGATCCTTGCTTATGTCGGACCAACGGGTTCCGTCAGGCGTGCTGAGGCTCGCGAGGAGGCGCTGCACGGCCTGCGGCGCTATCGAATCACGCATTACTTCGGGCCTCAGACGCGCGGCCTTGCCCCCCGCCGTAACTTCTAGACGCCCCGCGAGACTCACGCCTAGCACTGCACACACCGCCCCCAGGCGCGAGCGTTCCTCCTTTGCATGGCGCGCTGCTGAATCTGCTAGGGCCGTCAGCTCCGCGTCCGCTAGACCGTCTATGTCACGACGCGCTGCCGCCAATGTCAGGGCGCCACGTTGTAGTTTCCCCGCAAGGGCGTCGGCCTTGGCGGCCACGGCAAGCGCCTGTGCCTCGACGGAGTCCCAGTCTCCCGCAAGCTCGCGTAGCTGTCCGGCCACACCCCGCACGTGCCGCGCCAGTCGCCCAGCCTGCCAGTACATTGCGTGCTCCTGGTAGCCTACGCCGCCGCGCAGCTCTACCTCGTAGCCTTCCGTCACAGACCGCCGCGGCAGGGAGATTGTCACCATCTGCCCGGGCGAGTCCCAGGACCACCCACCACCGGCTGCAGGCTTCTGTCCTTGCGCCACTCGCGGCAGGACTTTGCCATCCAGAAGCACCCGCTCGGGCGCAAATCGTCCCGCCACTATGACAGACCACGTTCGTTCCGCTATGGCGCCGTCGAAACTGCCCTCTCACGGCGCAATTGTCAGCTTCTGGTTGGCGTTCGAGTCCGGCAA
>JAKORR010000977.1 GCA_029777735.1 Armatimonadota bacterium
AGCGTAGCACGGATTGCCAACCCTCGTCCCGGATTGGACCAATCCACGCAATACCTTCGCTCAACCCGAGATTCTCCCCAGCCGGCTTACCAGTACCCTTTCTCGCACTTTCACTGGCCCAGTTCCAGGAACCCCGCATTCTGTACGTACCACGTCCAGGCTCCCGTCCCCTGCCACAGAAGCCAGAAGGGCTCTGGGGCCGTCTTGTGTACGCTCAGGTTGAAGGCGAACCGTCTTTGCTTCGTTGGGTCGATGCCTAGCGAGGCGAAGGGTATGCGCCATTCAGCGATCCACCGCCCCGAATCGACAACGCTGGCCTTATATTCCACTCCTTGCGCAGCCCGCTCGACGGCTGACTTTGGCGCTCCGGCCTCGTCGCTGCTCTCAAAATGCCCAGACGGGTACCCCCGCAGCACCAGGATCGGCGCGTCCTTTCCTGCCGCCACGTTCTGCAACGCGATTTCCACCGCGTCATCCTGCCCCCAGGTGTTGCCCATCCTCAGCGCCTTTGAGGCGTCAACTGTATTATCCATCCCCACATACAGCGCCTCGTCGTCATAGACCACCCAGGCCAGGCTCGGCGGGCCTACTTTCTCGCCCTTCACCCCCTCTTCCAGAACCAGAGCCCTCGCTGCGTCCGCTTCCCAGCCTTCCTCCGGCTTGATAACCCCGTCTATCACCACTGGTTTCCTCAGCCGCTGCGCCTGATACACCCTCGGCGGTCCCGTTCGTGCTGGCTTCGGCGGAGGAGGCGGCGTGGGCATTTCCCTCACCTGATGTTCTACTGGCCACGACGCCCGCCGTGGGTCTTTGTACAGCCCAATCTTCTCGATCGGAATCCGCTTGAAGCCCAGTCGATAGGCTGGCGAGTCCTCGCGCAACTGGAAGTTGCCGTTGGCGTAGTCAACGAAGCCCGGGTCTTCCTGTATCAGGTTATCCTCGAAGGTGAGGAAGGGCCGGGCAGCTCCCTCGATTTCGTCCCACTTCCCGCCCCAGCAGATGTTGCGTGCGATCACATTGCCCTCCGGGGCCTTGGGCTGGCCTTCCAGAATCCTCGCCAGCGCCGGATACCGCTCGCTGTAAGGCGGCTGGTTGAAGGCGATACCCGACAGCGTGCCCTTTTCAGCAGCCTCTTTCAGCCAGCCGTCCGCGTGAGCGTACGCCCAGTTCAGTGCCCGCGCGTCTACATGCAGCGCCGGCGTACAGTCCACGAAGATATTATTCTCGACGCGGCAGTCGCGCCCACCGCCGATAAAGGCGGCCCGCGTCACACGATAGAAGAGATTCCCCACGATATCCGCCGATGAGAACATGTCGTCCAGATACACTCCCACGCACCCGCGTCCCTCGAATCCATTGATATGGTGGAGGTAGTTGTGCCGGATCACGTTCCCCCGCATTGTCCAGTCACGTCCCGCGTAGATCGCCCCGGCGTCATTCGACTCATAGCACACACTGTGAATCTCGTTGAACTCAATCAAGTGGTCGTTTCCGCCGAAGGACATTGCCTGGTGCGGTGCGTTGTGGATCAGATTGTGCGACGCCCGATTCCCGACACCGTTCAGAGAGATCCCGGCGCTGTACATTCGTCTTATCCGCCCGTAGTGGTGAATGTGGTTGTTCTCGGCATAGTGCCCCGCGGGCGTCAAGGTCTTGCGGTCGCCTCCCGACAGTACCACCCCACCATCCCCCAGATCATACACATCGCAGCCAACGACTCCATTCCTGGTCCCACCCGAGATACTGACTGCCTTGCCTCCCATGTCGCGGATCGTGCAGCCCACAATCCGGCACTGCGTCCCGCCCTCGATCGTGATAGCCGTCCCTCGTGCCGCCTCCATCGTAAATCCTCGCAGCGTTACGTTTGATACTTCCTTCATCGTGACCAGTGTGGGCAGAACCGATACCACGACGTCCCCGTCGGACAGCGTCCCTGGTGGGTAGAAGTACAGGGTGCCTGTCTCGCGGTCCAGGTACCACTCGCCGGGCATGTCCACTTCGCACAGCGCGTTGAAGGCGTAGTACCACTGGCCCTTGCGATAGCCGTAATTGTGGTATGGGGGAACCAGCGAGATAATTCGCTTCTCGGTGTCGATGGACTCGACCTTTTGCCGCTGGTCCGACCAGTCCCAGAACCAGTAGCCATGGAGCCACAGGTCCTTCTCGCCCAACCACCTGCTCGGCCGGTCCCCTTCGTAGACGAACTTGCCTACCTTGTCGCCCTTGGTGCCCCGCACATCCACCGGGTCCAGGTTTAGTATGTCCACGATTCGCACGAAGCCCTCGTTGGGCCAGCGCGAAATCGTCATCGGCTTGTCCTTGTAGAACACTTCCAGCCCGCCGCCCCCCGGCGAGCCATAGTCCGTGATTCCCAGCGCCCGCAGGTCGGCTTGGTACACCTTGCCTCGCGCCGACTCCTCTAGCCGCGCCAGAATGGCCCTATCCGTCACTGGCGTGAAGCCTGTTACTCTCTTGCCGCCTATCAGCCTTACCTCCGCTCCTCGTGCCGCTCGGTAAAGGATCGGCGCCTCGTCTGTCCCCGAGTCCTCCGCCGTCAGTTCGAAGCTGCCCGCCCGCTCGTAGATTCCTCCGGCAACTTCTACCGTCACCCCACCTTCGGGCAATCCACCCGCTTGCTTGAGCCTGCGTATCTCGTCCCGCGCTCGTTCCAAGCTGGCAAAGGGCCCATCACCCTCTCCCGCCTTTGCCTGCCTGCCCGACCAGGTATCATTGCCGTCGGGCGCCACGTACAGGGTTATCCCGTCCGCGCATGTTGTCACATAGGACCCTCCCAAGACCAAAATCGCGCACATTACGAGAACCTGCCGGAACCCTCTTGACCCGCGGTTGGAGAACATGCCTCAGGACCCTCCTTTCGGTTTGCGTTGTAGTACAATGTGATTGTACCACGTAGTCGGTCCACAAGCCTACATCAACTTGCCTCGCGGTGAAGGTCCACCCCGGCTGACTGGCGAACTCCAGCAACCCGCGCGGCTACCAGCCCTGCGGGAATCTATCCACAAAAGGGTGGCTCTCGCCGTGGACTCCGCTAGCATTATCTTCACTGCTCCCAGACGCGCCGAAGTTGTCATCGAGCCCCAGCCCGACCCTGGACCAGGCCAGGTCACTGTCAAGGCCCTCGTCTCGCTTATCAGCACCGGTACTGAGAGCTGGTGCTACCGTGGCGAGTTCGATGCCGACTCGGGCTGGGCTAGCTGGGTCAAGTACCCCTTCCATCCTGGCTATTCCCATGTGGGCGAGGTCATCAAGGTTGGCGAGGGCGTCACCAACTTATCTCCCGGCGACCGCGTGTTTTCTACCGTATCTCACCGCCAGTTCGCCAACGTGCCAGATCACTCCGTCAAGCTGCCCGACTATACGACCGACGAAGAGGCTGCCTGGGCCTGGCTCTCCGTCATAACCCAAACGGCGGTGCGCCGCGCCAAGCATTCCCTTGGCGATACGGCCGTCGTCATCGGCCTCGGTCCGCTGGGCCAGCTTCTGACCCAGTACCTGCGCGTCCTTGGCCTGCGCGAGGTGCTAGCCGTCGATACCGAAAAGCGACGCCTGGACGTGGCCCTCGACCATGGCGCCACCCGGGCCTTCCACGGCCTCGTCCAGGACGCCAGGGATTTCGTGTTAGAGTACACCGAAGGGCGTCTGGCGGATGTGGTCTACGACGTGACGGGCCACTATTCCGTCTTCTCCCATGCCCTGCGCTTGGCACGCGACTGGGGAACCGTCGTGCTGGTGGGCGACACGCCCCACCCCTCCCGCCAGCACCTGACACATGATCTCCTCACGCGCCAGCTCCACGTCCTGGGAACGCAGAACGACCGCCTTGGCCCGGGCGAACAGTACTGGACAAGCGCCCGGCAGATCCAGCTCTTTTTCGAGTACATCCACCGCGGGCAAATGCGCGTGAAGGACCTGGTAACCCATAGGTTCCCGCCAACTGAAGCCGCGGGTGTGTACGAGTTCCTGGAACAGTCACGGGGGGAGACGCTGGGCGTTTTATTCGACTGGCGCAACCTTTAATACTTACTCACACTCAAGCCCTGCCCCCACGCGTGTATGGGCTTGCCAGGGTGGGGGGAGCTTTCATTGACATGACTGATCCTGCCCCCACGCGTGTATGGGCTTGCCGTATACAAGACAGTATGCAGTTCTGTATACACACCTGGCCCCATGCATGTATGGGCCTGCCATATGCAAAATAGTATACAGTTCTGTATACACGCCTAACCCCATGCATGTACAGGGGCTTGCTGGAGGGGTCTTGTGGGATAGGCCTAGTCCGTGTCGTGATCCTAAGCCTGCTGGGGCCTTCTGACCGGCCCAGACCTGTGACTACAGGAATTGCCGTTCCGGCACTGTAGCCGCCGGTCGTTGTAGTCGCGGCGGCCGAAGGAAGAGTTGTAGTGTGACTCCATCCCTGTTGCTTCACCCAACTGGTAGGGGTCTAGGGGAGCAAGCTCCTCCAAGGGTACAGGAGCAGCGGCTCTCTGCCCTATCTACTTCCTTCTGTCCTAATGTACTTCCCATGTACTCTGCCCGGCGTCCGAAGCCTGGCGGGCTTGGCGAGGGTGCGGTAGGGGGATAGACTCTTTACTGTTCACTGTGTGGAGCGCCGCTAGCAGTGCCAAGCACAAGGGGGCGTCAACCCCGTCAAGGAGACTATGCTCATGCTTACTGCCGAGCTAGTGAAACAATGCGCGTTTCAGTCCGGCGCCGATCTGGTCGGTCTAGGCGATATGTCACGCTTCGAGGGGGCACCGAAGAATTTCGATCCCCGGTACATTTTCCCCGAGGCCAAGACCATTATCGGCTTGGGTTTCCGGATTCACCGTGGGCTCTTCCGGGGCATCGAGGAGGGCACCTTTTTCGCGGCCTATCCTTCGATGGGATATGCCAATATCAATGATGTCTATGCGCCCGTGGTGCTCAGGGAGGTCGGCGACCTTCTTGAAGACAACGGCTATGAGGCGGTTCTCTACCAGAACACGGCTGTGCGCCTTGGCTCGAACGCAGGCAAGCCTGTCCGGCCCGACTACCCCAGCCCCGATGTCTTCCTCCACTTTCGCATCGCGGCGTATATCTGTGGCATGGGCGAGATTGGCTACAGCAAGGTCTTCCTGACGCCTCAGTTTGGGCCACGGCAACGCTTCTGTTTCATCATCACCGACGCGCCCTTACAACCGGACCCGCTGTACGAGGGGCCCCAGCTCTGCGATCGGTGTTTGCAATGCGTTGCTGAATGCCCAGGTGGCGCCATCAATGGCACCAACACGGTAAGGATCAGCATCGAGGGCCGCGAGATTGAATGGAATGACCTCGACGTCGAGAAGTGTGACGCTCTGTTCCAGTCCAGCATTCCTGAGTACAATCCCTTCATGCCCGACAACGTAGCTGAGTACATCCGTGGCATAATCCAGACTGAGCCGGGCAAAGAGCGGCACAAGTTCGTGTCGGAGCATGGTGCTCCCTGGACGGTTGCCCGATATGAGATACCATACAACAGGGCCGCTTGGGAAAGCTACCACCACCCTGGCGCGCTTTGCGGTGCTCGCGGATGTATGAGGGCCTGCATGATTCATCTGGAGGAGCAGGGCAAGCTGCAGAACCGATTCCATAACCGGTTCCGGATCCGGCCTCCGTGGCGGCTTGGTCCTGATCACTAGGCTTCTCCACGGTGTCTTCGCCAGCACTACTCAGGCCAACCAGCCCCAAAGCAGGGGAACCTGACCTCGGCGCGAGCTTAGGATACGGGCTCGGCGACGGCTAAGGAGGGATGCCCGTCGCGCCTACCATGTTCCGATGCGCGCCTCTCAGTGTTCTATAGGGGCTTTGAGCAGACGCGAGCCTGCTCCTTGTGGGCCTGGGGGCCGAGTTGCTATCGTATTTTGTGCTTTGTACATGCACACACGCGGAGGAGGCAGGTGGCGTGGACTGATCCGCAGGCCTACTGGCCAAGGCTCAGTTCGCCAAAGCGGGCGGGGGTGTGGAATCCGCCAAGGGTAGGCGACCAGCAGGTTGCGGCTCCCGTATCGGCTTCTTCGCGCCCGAAGTTTGCCCGCCATATACCCGAAGCCGTTCCTCCCACTGCCTTTAGCGGCACCGCCATCTCCACTACCCAGCCACCGTCCATGCGCCCACTGGCGGCCTGCCACTGCCCTTCCCAGCTCGGGTCCAAGCCAAGTTGACACCGGGCATCGTAGCGCGCACCAGCGGCGTTGACCGCAAGATGGTAGTAGGCTGTGCTGCCTGGCGGCTGCAGGAACACTTCTACGCTGTCATCCTCCCACACGGGCACGTCCTGGCCGCTGTGGGTTGCCTGAGGCTCAGTTTGGCCCCAGCAGAGGAAGGCCAGGTACAGATTCGCACCGTCGTGCCCGGCTAAGACCGCCGTCGGTCTAGCTGCAGGCTTGCCGTCAGCAGCCCCCAGGAAGGGCTCCAACCGTGCCGCACCTGCCCACTCGCCGTCTGCCTCCTCCGCCTCGACTCGTCCATCAACTCTCGGCGCGGCAGCGAGGCGTGGGCATGCGGCGCCCGCCACAAGAGGCACCTCGATCGTCCCCTCCACGCCGCCGCCATCGGTCGTCTCAGCCCGCCACAACACTACTGCCTTGCCTCCCGCACGGAGCAGTTCAGGTATTGCCGCGGCAAAGGCACTAGGCAAGGGCAGCTCGACCTGCTGAACCGCTCCCGGCACCACGGCCGCCTTGGCTGTGACCGGCTCGAAGGGGATCTCCCTCTCGTCCACCCTCGCCTGAGCCGTTAGCTTTATCTCCGCGCCCGGCAACCAGCTTTGCAGGGAGAGACTCAAGCTTCGTCGCACGGGGCTGATCGGCATCGCGCCTTGCACCTCGGCGACCGGGTGCAGTCTGGCCGTGATACGCCGAGGCAGCCATAACAACTGCCCGTTCTGTGTGAAAACGCCCTCGACCAGCACGTCCTGCCATCCCCAGGGAGCCTGCTCGGGCATAGACGCCGGCATCACGACTTCCTGTTCTTCCCCTAGGCTCAGCGACACTGGTTCGGCCTCTGCTCCGCCCTGCACCGCCACCGTCAGTCCACTGACGGCGCCACGGTCCGCTCTTACTCTGCAGGCTAGCAAGAGCTCGCGGCCACGTGTCGCGTCGACGAAGGGCAGCTCCGCTGGCCCATGCAGCGTGACACCCGATAGTATCTCAATGCCTCTGCCCAGGCAGTCGGCGAAATCCTCCACCGGTAGCAGGAGGCATCGGCGAAGGTGCTCGCCCTCCAGGCTTGTGGCTGTTTCCCTGAGACGACGGTAGGTCTCGCGTTGCGCTGTGGCCAGCCGCAGACTTGCCGCTGCGTCCATCCGGGCCAGGCGTTGGTTCCAGTCGGCTGCGGCCTTTCGGGCGGTCTCGGCCAAGGTCGGCAGCGCATCGACCGCCTGCTGTTCCGTCTCGGGAAGGACCTCGATGTCGTCGATCTCCACCTCTCCCCACGGGCCGCCGAAAAGAAACTGGAAGAAGCCTGTGCTGTGCTCGTCAGGGACCGTGAACACGCGCTCGTAGGTGGCTTCCTTGCCGTCTGTCGGTTGTAAGTCCCTGAAGTAAATATACTGGTCCTGCGCCCAGTTGCCGTCGGGGCCCTTCACGCCAAACCGCGGTGTGACGGTTCCCGTGGCACCCTCGGGGCGCTTCCAGCGGTAGCTGAAGCGCAGCCTATACGAGCGCCCACCCGCCAAGACCAAGTTCTGATGAAGCGCCTGAGAGGCATCGTCGCCCAGGCTAACGGCCCGCAGACTCCACTTGCCTCCCAGCGGCCGATCTCCCGATACGGTAACCTCACAGGAACGAGCTAGGGGCGGTTGGTTCAGGCCCCAGCCTTGGAGCTTCTGCTCGAAGTCGCCGTTGGAGAGCTTGTCTTTTCCCTTGGCGGCGCACCAGTCTGCTTCGATCGCCACGCGTTCCAGGAAGCGCTGGGCTTCTTTCAGCCAAAGGCTCGCCAGCGCCTCGCGCGAACCCAGAGCCACCACCTCCGTCGAGTCCGGCGGCATCGGCAGCTCGGTGCGCACGCGCCCTGTCGTGCCGCCCGCGCTCAGCTCCGCCTCCCGGTCAGCAAGCAACAGCCAACCCACTGGCCTGGTGCCGCGTACCTCACCCGCCTCGACAAGGCCCAGTGCCTCAAGGTCCGCCTCGACCCTTGCCGTGACCTTAGCCGCGCCAGCGTTGCGCAACGCCACGAAGGCGACAGGACCTGCGGCCGTGCGCGTTGGCCCGTAGCGCTCTACCAGCACGTCCTTGCGATCCGTCCACGCCCCAGTAATAGGTTGCCAACCGGCCTCGTCCAGCCACGTGATCACCGGCTCATAGACCCGGAACAAGGGCCGTGAGGGCTCATAGGCCGCCGGGTTGTCGAAGCTGCCCGTGCCGGGGTGCACGGCGTAGAATAAGCAGCGTTGCAGGCCGCGCTCTTTGTCCTCCCAAGGCCTTTTTGGATCAACGAAGCTGTAGTCCATCCAGCTCAGGGGCTTCGTATACCCATAGGCTCTCAGGTATTGGTAGTACTCATCCGCAGCCAGTCCACAGGATCGTGTCTCACCCGCCCCGATCATGTCCAATAGGTGACAGAAGAACTGCATATACGGGCGGAAGGTGTTGCCAATCAGGAACTCTTTGCGCTCTTTCATCTGCTCGGCAAGCTGCGCTGCGAACTCGTAGCAGGCGAAGGCGTGCAGTTGTGCTGGCCCCTTGGCCTGGAAGCTCGCCACCAGTGGCACATCGGCATACCGCCAGTGATCGCGCCGGAAGTTCTCATTATAGAAGCCCATAAAGCTCGCAATGCTGTCCAGGTACACGCCTGCCAGCTTGCCGCCCCTACTCTTCGCGACCTCATAGGCGGGGGCCAGTTCCACTTGCCAGGTGATGGTCGCTCTGTTGGGCTTCGGCAAATCTGGGTCGGGGTTGAGGGTCAGATTGCTAATCCAGTCGCCGGGCGACCACTCGTCGGTCCAGTGACGCCAGACCCAGCTTCCGTCCTGCCGCTCGATGGCAGAGTTGACGTTAGCTTGGGCGATCTCGCGTCGCAGACCAAAGTGCCTATCGCGTTGGTCGGCCGGAGCCTGCAGATCGTCCAGCACGCTGCGCCGCAGTTCTTCCGCGCTCAACAGCGGCGCCTCCTCTCCATAGCGTGGCTTGCCGTCCAGCGTCGGGCGAGCGCCGAAGTGCTCATACTTGCCCCAGCACTCGGTATAAACGAAGGGAAGGATGCCGTGAGCGCAGTCGTAATCTGCTCGCCACTGGCCACCTTCGTCGAACCGCAGACCAAAGTCCCACGGGCAGGCCATGGTCTCAGGCGCAAAGCCCAACAGCCAGATGCCGCCTTCTCCGACGCGCCGCTCCACATAGGCCGGGTAGCGCTCGTAGTAACGCCGCAGCGCGTCTCGGAAGCCCCACTTGGGATCGTGCCTATACGCCAGCACCCGGAAGTCCGCCAGCGCCGGGAGCTTGGCTGCGTCCTGCGAGAGGCCCAGGTCGATCTCGGCCTCCAGCCGCTGCCGTTCGGCGTCGTAAGTCAGGCGGAAGGACCGGGGCTCGTGCAGGGGCACCGCCAGCGACACGCCTGCCTGTGGCCCTGTGATGGCACAGAAGGGGTACATGGAGATTCGCCGTCCCAGGGACCAGTCCGCCACCTTGGAGTACTGCTTGCCCGTCTCGATAGAGCGTCCGGCGACAGCATCGTCCCACCACGTCCAACCCACCGCCGCCACAGGCAGCGATACCTTTACCACCACGGCTCTGTCGCGCGGCGGGGTGGCTAGAAGGGCACAATAGATCTCGCCCATCCCACCGTCTGCTCGCGCCCAGCCTGTGAAGGCCAAGCCAGCGATCTCGCCTTGAAAGCCGTCCGCCGTGGCGCTCACCGGCACGGTAACAAAGCCCTTATCCTCGCTCAAGTCGCGCACCTGCAACCAGTCCGCGACAGGGCCGATTCTTGCGCCGTCGAGACTCAGCACTAGGCCTTCTCGCGTGAAGTCAGCAGCGACGTCGCCCCAGACCCGCCAAGGCAGCCCTACCAGCGCGAGCACCGACAGTGCTACGCAGGTCAAGTTCCGGATCCGTAGAAGCAAGGACACAGCTCTCACCTTCTGTCCATTTTCTGGGCCGGACGCGCGGGCGTCAGCGGTTGTCCCGAATCGTCTCAAGCATCGCTAGAATATTCTCGGGCGGTGTGCCCGGCACCGGATAGTTGGACACACCTACGATGACCCCCTGCAACTCCCTGGCGGATTCCAAGGCGTCGAGAGCCTGCGCTACAACGTCGTCACGCGTTCCCAAGTGGAGGGTCTGGGACGCAAGGCCCCCCAGCAGTGTCAGCCTGGGGAAGCGCTCCCTCAGCAGTCGCAGGTCCATGCCCGCGAGGCGATCGATTTCGTAGAAGCCATCCACACCTGACCGTCCGAAGAGGTCATCGGCCACGGGCCAGAGGTTCCCGTCCGAGGCAAAGAGGTGGTAGCAGCCCACCTTATGGCAAGCCTCGGAGACTCGTTGCAACCGCGGCAACACCAGCTCGTGGAAGGCCCGCGGGGAGTACATTGGGCCGCTGTTCCCGGCGAAGTCCCCGCCGCCGCGCAAGTACCGTATGCCAATGTCAGCCATCACGGCCGCATTGCGTTCCGCGCACGCCGCGGTCACGTCCAGATAGCGCGCCACTAAGTCTGGCCGCATCACCATTGCCATCAGCCACTCCGCTGTCTGGGGTATCCCCACGCCGACGCCCGCGCCCGCCACGGCATACTCTTCTCCTCGCGTGTCCTGGGCCCGAGCATAGGTCTCGAAGCTCGCGCGGCTCGGGTTATACCTCTCCAGTTCTTTCTCGCTTTGCTCGACCAACCTCTCGAGGTCCTCGATTGTGGTCGGCGGGCGTGGGCTCTTGTCAACCACCTGGAACATTTCGCTCAGCGGGTCGAAGCGACGCACTTCCCAGAGACCTTCGGGATCGCCGTACAGAAAGGTGTGCTCATCCAGTCGCCTCGTGGGCTTCACCGGATAGCGCCAATACTCGGGCCGGATCATGTCCTGCCTCGCCGCTAGACTCACGGCAAGGGCGTCCTGAAAGGACCGCTCGATGAACTCCGCGTGGGCTTCAGGCCCTTGCCAGAGAGCGCAAGCTTCGCGCCACTGCTGGATGCCGCCGCCGACATAGGCCTCGCGCCCTAACACCACTCGCGCGGCCCACGCTGACCACCCGCCGTGATAGATGGGAATGCGGTCGGCCGGTCGATGCTCGAAGGCAGCTTGCACTCGTTCGCGCGGGAGCATGGTCAGCTATCACCAAGGGCCTTTTCGGTCCACGCAGGTGCTTTCCTGCCGCGTCAGGGATTCTTAGGGCACTGCGCCGCGGCTACGGATTCGCTGGAGGAAATCCTTCGCCGATAGCGAAAATTTTTTTACGCACATCTCGGGGGGGAGGGCTATGGTGAAGCCGGCCCGCAAGAGAAGACTTGACCACTGCCTGCACTATGTGCGCGCGGCCTGGTACAGCACCCGGCTCCTCACGCTCATGTGTCTGTGCCTCACAGGTGCTCTGGTGGCCGCGGGCGTTGTTTGGCTCGCGGAGCGCCACGTTCCTGATAGCCCCTACCAGACCTACGCGGGGACGATTCGGGGAATTGCAGTGCTGCTCTTCTCCGGCTGGGATGTGTCGCCGCCCGCGACACCCGTTGGGTTCTGGGGCGCCTTCATTACGCTGTTGTTCGGCGTTACCTTCGTTGCGACCATGACCGCCGAGATAGCTGCCTCGTGGATCGAGGAGCGCCTCAACAAGAGGGGGGAGGTACATGCCGTGAAAGCCACGGACCATATCCTCGTGTGCAACAACAGCCCGCATCTGCGCCTGGTGATCAATCAGTTCATGCATCCCGACTGCCCCACTGACGCCACCCTAGTGGTGCTGGCTGACGACTGCCCAAAGGACCTAATGGGGCTGATGCGCGTGGTTTTCGTCAGGGGCGATCCCACGGACGACGAAGCCTTGCTGCGCGCGGGCGTTGAGCGTGCCCAGGCTGCCATCATTCTCGCGGTGGACCCAGCCGACCCGGCGGGATCAGACTCTCGCTCGGTGCTGACCGCCCTGGCCGTCGAGGCCCTCAACCCGGCTGTCTACACTGTCGTCGAGATTATCAACCCGTCCCACGTGAAACACCTAGCCCACGCCAAGGTAGATGAGGTCATCGCAGCCAGCAACCTAGGTGCCAAACTGGCGGTCCAGGCCTCCCTCCATCCGGGGCTTGCGCGGTTCGTCGACAGCCTGCTTACCTTCGACGACAATGGCGAGTTCTACACCGCGGCCCTGCCGCCCCAGTATGCTGGGCTCACCGTGAACGAAGTCCTGCAACGACTGCATAGCGAGTACGGCTGCATCCTTCTCGGCGCGCTGCGCGAAGGCGAGATGCACCTCCTCACTTCGGCCGACGAAAGGCTTGGCGCGGGCGACACGGTCTTCTTCCTGGCCCTCAGACCACCAGAGTTCATGCGTTAAAGCGGCAAGGCGCTCGCTCGCTATGGATCCTTGGGGCTGTCCTGGCTCACGGCTGAGGCGCTTGAGGAGGAGGGCTTCCACTACCTACTCCGCGGGTCCCGACACGACCGGGGCGTAAAGCATGGCCAGCCGTCGCCTGTAGGTGTCCAGGCTGAACTCCCCTTCCGCGTACCGCCGGGCGGCGCCTCCCAGGCGGGAGCGAAGCTCGCAGTCGGTAGCCAAGCGTGTCAAGGCCTGAGCCATCTCGCGCCAGTCACCTAGGGGCACCAGAATCCCGGTCACGCCATGCTCCAGGAAACCGCTGGGGCCGATAGTAGCCGTGCTGACCACAGCTTTGCCCGCAGTCATAGCTTCCTTGACGGCCACGGCGTCGGTTTCTTGCCAAGATGGCTGAACGTATACGTCAAAGAGTGACAGAAAGCGCGGGAAGTCATCCCGCTGTCCGGCGAAGACCACCCGGTCAGCCACACCCAGCCGGTAGCACAGATCCTCCACGGCAGGACGATGCTTCCCCTCCCCCACCAGCACCAGTTGGGCCGTCTTCCGCACTTCCCCGAGGGCAGCAAAGGCACGCACCAGCACCTCTTGGCCCTTCAGGCTCCCGAAGCCGCCAACGTTGCCGATGATGAAGCTGTCGGCAGCCAGGCCTAGCTCCGAGGCCAGAGCGACGTCCTTGGGGGCGGGCGAGAAGCGCTTAGTATCCACAGGGTTTGGGAGCAAGAAGAGCCGCTCGGAGCTGTAGCCGCACCACCGCTGGTACAATCGTCCTAGGCCCTCGGAAACCACAACCACGCGATC
>JAKORR010000978.1 GCA_029777735.1 Armatimonadota bacterium
CCTCCTGCATCGTGTGGTGGCTCGCCGGGCCGCCGGGGATTGTCGCCCAACCGTTGCGCGACTGCCCGCTCTAGCCACAGGAAGGACCCCGGGGGCGAGGGGGCGTGGGCCCAGACGGTCGGTACTCGGGGTGGGGATCATCGTGCGTGGCACCACGGGAATTGGCCTCCCGCCACCCCTATCGCCTCAGTTCTCCCTATCCTAGGTTCTGTTGACGAGATTAGTTGAGCCAGATGAACGTACTGGCGAAGTGGATGAAGGCGAGGAAGCGCGAGGCGTACTTGTCGAAGCGGGCGAAGATGCGCCGGAAGTACTTGAGTTTGCCGATGAAGCATTCGACGAGGTGGCGCTCTTTGTAGGCGACATAGTCACAGGCGCGTGGCTCCACCCGGCTCTGCTTGGGCGGAATCGTGGCCGTGGCCTCCAGTTGTTCCTCGATATACGCAATCGTCGCGTCAGCGTCGTAGCTGCGGTCGGCCAGAACCTCCTGGGTCTGCTGGCCCTCCAGCAGCGGAATCGCCTGGGGATTGTCGCCTGCCGCCCCACTCGTCAGGATGAACTTCAGCGGATTGCCCAGGGCATCCACGAGGACATGAATCTTCGTGCTGAACCCGCCCCGTGATCGCCCTAGCCCTTGCGCCGCCTGATCGCCCCTTTTTTGGGTGCACCTGCCGCACAGGCGTGCGCCCGCACCACCGTGGCGTCGATCATCACGCTCTGCAAGTCTGGATCATCCGCCACCCGCTCGAATAAGCGCGTCCACACCCCCAGGTCCGCCCAACGCGCGAAGCGTTTGTAGACGCTGTTCCAGGCCCCGTAGCTCGCGGGCAGGAAGCGCCACTGGGCCCCGCTCCGGCTCATCCAGTAGACTGCTTCGAGAAACAGGCGCTCGCGCTCACGCACCTTCGTGTGAATCTTGGGTTCGTGTTGCAGCAGAAGATACACCCGCTCGAATTGATCGTTGCGCAAGAATGGTTGCACCACCGCCCCTCCTCGTCGACGGCGACACCACACCGCCTGCCAAGGAGTCTAGCATTACTCGTCAACAGAACCTAACATCATAAGGATTTACCCTTTCGCACCCGGGAATAGAAACCTTCCGATTTGCTCGCTGGTAACTGACGACACACCCTGGCCCGCCCAAAATCCGGTAGCCACCCACCGCACTGCCCGCGAGGTAGCGAGGTCGGTCGGTCACCCAGGACGTCGCGGAGGCTGTTACACTTGAGCGAGGAGCCCTAACCGCGCTTCCTCCGGTCTACGCTGGTGGTATGTCGCGGTGGTGGGGCGGGTCGCCGGGTCTGTCCCTCGTCCAGCGCAGGTCGGCGATCC
>JAKORR010000979.1 GCA_029777735.1 Armatimonadota bacterium
GATCCAGCGCATCGTCAAGCGAGTGGCCAACCGCGCCGGGATCGCCAAGCCGGTGACGCCCCACGTGCTCAGGCACACCTTTGCGATCAACTGCATCAAGAAGGGCGTGTCCACGCGCGCCCTGCAGACCCTGCTGGGCCACGACCGGCTGACCACGACCGAGCTTTACCTGAACCTGTCGCCCGAAGACGCCATCCGCGAGTTCCTGGAGAAGTGGTGAGTGCTGCTTCACTGCGAGGCCTTGCGAGACAACGAGGAGCACTTCGGTGTCCCCTTGACAAGCAGACGCGCCTGCCGTATAGTGAGAGTGTATTACTGTTTTACTCGATGACAAGGACGCGAGCTACAAACAAAGGAGACCAGCCCGAGATGCCAATAGCGAACGGAGGCACCGGGGTGTCGGCGATAAGCGAAGCTGACGCCGAGACGCTCATAGAGGAGCATCTTCGCGAGCGCGGATGGGACCTCACGGACTTCGCCCTCACCCGAAAGCGCTGGCGTGAGCACCTTGACGGCGAAGAAGCGGATAGGGTCTTCCTCTACGATGGTCAGATCGTCGCTATTCTGGAAGCCAAGAAGCCCGGCAAAGACTTGTGGGCGGCTTTGGAGCAGGCAAAAGGGTATGCGCGCACCTACAGGAGCAACACCGGACACGATGTCCCCTTGGTCTTCGCGAGTGATGGTCAAGCATTCGTCCGGCAGAACTTGAGGGCAAACACCCTACCGGAGCGTCTGGCCGTTTTCCCTACTCCTGCTGAGTTCCTTGAGTTCTTTCGCCCGCAGGCCACAGAGCTGCATGGCACCCTGCGGGACTACCAGCGTGTGGCGGTCTCACAAGTCCTCGGTGCGGCCCAATCAGGGCGCAAGCGCATGTACCTTCAGATGGCTACTGGCACCGGCAAGACGATTACGGCCGCCGGCATTATCGCCAAGCTCTGGTCTGTCGGTCTGGTCAGGCGAGCGCTCTTTCTGGTGGATCGCGATGCCCTGGCCGCGCAAACGGTCAGGAAGTTCAAGACGCATCTTGGCGACAACTTTAACATTGACCGCGCAACCGGTGGCAAGAATGACCGGCACCGCGACGTGCTGGTGACGACGATCCAGCACTTGGCGGTCGGCAGCAAGTACAGTCACTATCCGCAGGACCACTTCGACCTGGTGATCCTGGACGAATGCCACCGCTCTTACTTCGGCGACTGGTATCCGGTCTTGGAGTATTTCGCCGAGGGCGGAGCTATTCTCTTGGGATTGACGGCCACCCCCACAGACAAGGAGACCGTAAACACGGACCGGTTCTTCACCGATCCGGGTCAATACAGAGGCCCGATCTACCGGTACACGATTCGGCAAGCCGAGACCAACCCCGAGGTACCCGAGTGGGAACGGCTCGCTCAGTGTATCCACCACAAGTTTCACACGAACGTAGACCTCGAAGGCGTCCATGATATGGGCTTCGACTTTGAGCCAGACCAACTGGGCCGCGCCGTAGATGTGCCTGAACGCAACTGCTTGATCGCTCACATCTACTTCGAGGGCATCCTGGGGACCCGAGAGCCGGTCAAGACCATCGTCTTTGCCGCCTCCATAGCGCACGCTAAGAACCTGCGCTATGCCCTGATTGAGGAGTACAACCGTCGTAACAACCTGCCGCCCAATGACGCAGCAGCCGAGAGATTCATTGTGGCCGTACACAACGAAATGCCCGGCGCGGCAGGGATCATCGAGGAGTTCCAAAGGATCACGGATGACGCAGAGCGCCAAGCCATTATTGAGCAGGCGCACAAAGACCCCAACATGGCCCCGCGGCCTATTGTGCTGGTGGGGATCGGTATGCTCGACACCGGTATAGATGCCCCGGATGTCGAGGTCCTGCTCATGGCCCGGCCCACCAAGTCCAAGGTGCTGTATGTCCAGATGAAGGGACGAGGCACGCGCAAGTGTCAGGAGACCGGCAAGACCTTCTACAAGCTCGTGGACTTCGTAGATATCACGCGCTTGGAGCCGGTCATCACGAACGACACGCCTGGCATCGAGGACGAGCCGGTCGAGCAGGAAGAGCAAGACCTGATCCGCCAGGAGCGCGAAAGAGACAAAGAGCCGGACCGTGAGCCTGCGGAGGAACCTGCAGCGGAGCAGGAGATGGTGATTGCCGACGTTCCGGTTCACCTGGTCTTCTCCGAGACGATCTCGCCTGCTGTCCTGGAAGAACTGCGCCGACAGGTTGAGGCGCAGCTTCGCGGCGGCTTGGAGCGCGAAGCCCTCAAGCAACGCTTCGCTCAGACCGTCCTGTGCTGGCGCTACCTGCGCGGGACACCGACACCTGACCACGCTTTCCTGGCCACCTTGGGTTTCAGCGTGGACGTCCTGCGCGATCTGTATGGCGAGCCGGAAGCAACACTGGAGGACTTCGTGGCCGTTGCCAGCGGCGAAGCGGACTTTGGTACCCTGCGCCGCCGCCGCGACTTCGAGAAGTGGGCTCTGGACAAAGGCCTCAACAGGGAGCAGCGAGAACTTGTCTTCATGGTCTGCGAGTTCAAGCGGGCGAACCCGGAGATCAAGACGGAGCAAATCCTGCGCAGTCAATGGCTCCAGCACGCTGGCGGTCTGGCCCGTGTCAAGCGGCTTTTTGATAACCTGGACAGCCTGATCGGCCTTGCGGATGAGGCCCTCGACCTGGAGGTCGGCACGGCTGTCGAACGGGAAAACGAATATGACAACGACACCTGACTTTAACCAGTTCGGGAACGAGCTTTGGGACATCGCCAACGTCTTCCGTGACGATGCCCTGCACGCCACCGAGCGCCTGGAGATCTTCAGCCTCTTCCTATTCCTCAAGCTCTGGGATGAAATGGCGGAAGAGGACGAAGAGGCACGAGGAACACCCCTGCCTGATGACCAGCAGCTAATTCCCGATGTTTATCGGTTCCACAGATGGGCACCGGACCCAGATGGGTATGCAAGAGAGCAGGGATTCTCCGGCAGCATTGAGTTTTGCCGGCAGATGTTTGCCGACCTTGCACAGCGTGAGTCCTCACACCCTACAGCCAGGGATGTGCGCCGGCTTTTCTCTGACGTGATCTTCCCTCTGCGCTACCCCACGACTGTCCGCGCTTTGGCCTCTCGCCTCAGCGAGATGAACCTGCGCGACATTATGGCCCAACCGGTCGGCCAGCAAGGAGAACGCTACGACATCTTTGGACGAGCCTACGAGTATCTGCTCCAACGCTTTGGACAGAACAAGGAGTTTGCCGAGTACTTCACCCCGCGCCACATCGTGGACTGCATGGTGCAGATCGTTGACCCGCAGATAGGCGAGACAATCTACGACCCGGCCTGTGGCACCGGTGGCTTCATTGTCAGGGCCTTTGACTATGTGCGTGCTCAGATTGAGCGACGCCGGGCCAGCCCCGTCGAGCGGGAACGTCTCTTGCGCGAACTCAAGGAGCGCCACCTGGTGGCAGTCGAGCACGTGCCCCTCGTCTTCAAGCTGGCGCTGATGAACATGATCCTGCACGGAGATGGCTCGGCACAGCTTCATAACGACGATAGCCTCTCCAGCAAAGCGCAGGACGTGCACAAGGGCAAGTACGACGTTATCCTTGCCAATCCACCCTTCGGTCCCACCAAGCAGGAGCGCACCGCGCAGTTCGAGTACCACATCAGGCTCTACGAGGCCCTCTTCATTCAGCACATGATGAACGCCCTACGCCCCGGTGGGCGGGCGGCGGTTATCGTCAAGGAGGGCCTGCTATTTGACTCCAAGGGCATGTTGCGCAAGATCTGCCGCCGCCTGGTGGAGGAGTTCGAGCTTCTCGCCGTTCTGAGCCTGCCCAACGGCGTCTTCAACCCCTACAGCGGGGCCAAGACCAGCGTCGTCGTCTTCCGCCGGCCTCTGGGGAAGGACGATGTGCGCACCTCCAGGGTTTGGTTCTACCGCGTGGACAGCGACGGGCGCGATCTGGGCGCCACCCGACGGCCCCTGCCCGACTTCGAGACCGACGGCGATCTTCGTCACTTGGTTTCCCTGTGGCCGTACAACTGGGTCCACCAGCGTGATGGTGGCGTTCGGGCGATCCTAAAGGCCGATGACCTGGCGCAGTTTGAGAGTGAACGTTCCTGGTGGGCGACGGTCGAGCAGATCCGCGAGACCAACTACAACCTCACCGCCGGGCGCTACTGCCCGCACGAAGCCGCAGCTGTGGAGTACGAGCCGCCCCAGGTCCTCATCAACCGCCTGCTGGAGCTGGAGGAGGAGATCACCAGCGACCTGAGAGAGCTGCTGGTAATGGTCAGCAACGACGAAGGGGCGGAGACTGGACCATGAACAAGAGCACAGACGATGTAGCTGATGGTTGCCACGAGAGACACTGGCACACTGTTTCCCTAGGCAGTGTCTGTAATGTTGTGATAGGTAAGACGCCTAATAGGAGGCGAGACGATTACTGGATGCACGGCACACTGCCCTGGGCAACCATTCGCGACATGCGCGGCTCGCTTATCGAAGACACGAGGGAATGCATAACTCTGCGAGCTGTCGAAGAAACAGGAATGCGTCTTGTCCCCCGAGGAACCATCTTACTCAGCTTCAAGCTAACCATCGGCAAGGTTGCTATGGCCGCCATCGACATCTATACCAACGAAGCCATCGCGGCTGTTATTCCCAATAGTGAGACCATCCTCAGCATCCCTTATCTCTACTTCCTCCTCCAATCCATAGATCTCGGCCAGTACGCCCGCCAAGCCGTCAAAGGCAACACCGTCACAAAAGCAATCTTGCTTGCTGCTCCTATCCCTCTTCCCCCTCTTCCGGTTCAGGAGCGGATCGTGGCGATCCTGGAGAAGGCCGACGAGATACGGCGCAAGCGGCGCGAGGCCCTCCAGATCGCCGACCAAATCCTACCCGCGCTCTTCATCGAGATGTTCGGCGACCCAGCGACGAACCCGAAAAGCTGGCCATCTCTCCCTCTCGGCCAACTGGCTGAGACAAAGATGGGCAGCACGCCAAAGACCGACATGCCAGACTACTGGCAGCCTGCTACCGTCCCGTGGGTGACGCCCGCCGACATGGAGAAGGGCACAGTCAACCGCGTGCACTTCGGAGAGCGCGCCATATCACCAGCGGGCCTGCGCAACAGCAGCGCGACACTATTGCCAACATCTGCCGTCCTCCTGACCACCACCGCCACGATAGGCAAGATAGGCATTGCTAAGTGCCCACTCGCCACAAACCAACAGGTCACTGGAATTATCTGTGGCCCCGAGCTCGACTCTTCTTATCTCGCATACTATCTGCTATTGAGCGGGGAGGAATCGATAGCAGACTTGGGTGGGGCCTCAACAGCAACGCACGTCAACCAGGCCAACTTGAGGCGGTTCAAAGTTCCACTTCCTCCACTGCCTCAGCAGCAGCGCTTCGCCGACTATGCTTTAGCCTACGAGATTGTGCACGCGAAGCTCCAGGCGTCTCTCCGCGACGCTGAGACCACCTTTAACGTCCTCCTCCAGCAGGCCTTTACGGGCGAACTGACCGCCGAGTGGGAAGCCCGTAATGCCGACTGGATCGCTGAACGCCAGGCTTTCTACGAGCGCCTGCCCCAGCTTGTCCTGTTAGCCTTCCTGCACGAGAAAGCCCAGCAGGCCAGGAAAGCCAGCGTGCTGATCACAGCCGTGATGAAGTATGCTTTCCTGCTGCAGATGGAGGGCTCCAGCCGTCGGCGGCTCTACAATTTTGTGCCCTACCACTACGGACCTTTCGCTCAGGAGGTCTACAGCGATCTGGAAAACCTCCAGCAGCAGGGCCTAGTGATCATTGAGGAAGACGACGAGAAGACCCGTATTAACCTCACCGCGCCCGACAAGGTCGAACAAGCCCTGCAGGAGCTACCCGAGGACTTGCGCCAGGACATTGCCGCCATCGTGGAGACTTACGGCAACCTGGACCACGAAGGCCTTCTCAAGGTCGTCTACGAGCGTTATCCGGCATATGCCAAGAAGAGCCGTCGCCGACGAACTCCTACCAGACCCACCGAGTAGCCTGCCAAGCAGGGCAATCGGCGCTTCGCGCCCCCCAGCCTGCGGTTTCTCACCTCTCTCCATTATAGCCAGCACCCTCCGGCCTCAAGGTCGCCGCAGGTCTATCAGGCGTTCCATACCGCCTCGTTCCACCTTGACCCCGCAGGGCACCTGCTGGCTGCCTCACCGGCAAGTGAGAAACACCTTTTTCGCAGGCACCCCACCTCACCTTCGGCGCAAAGACCCTGCCTGCGAAGCCCTGTGCCCTTTCTGGCAGCCCTCGCCAGAGCCGCCAGAAAGCAAGCCCCTCAAGCCCCAGCGCGGCTTGAGGAGGACACAGCGCTTCTCGCTTGCGCCGGTTCCTCTCTTCGCGTCCCGCCCCAAGAGAGGAACTCTGCTGGCATGCCGTACTGCCACTATACTCCTATTATCTCTCTACTTCTATTTCTCTTAGCCAGTTCGCCTCTTGCCGCAGCAGGACAAACACGAGAAAAGGGCCTGTGAGACGGCATACAGCGCACTCTTTGAGACATCGAGGAACGTTGTCGCA
>JAKORR010000098.1 GCA_029777735.1 Armatimonadota bacterium
ATCGAGGTGCTGAGCATCTGCCAGGACCCCAAGAACCCTCTCGCCCCCCCACAGCTGCCCTGGAAAGACCTGGGCGTGGACGTCGTGCTCGAATCGACGGGCATCTTCACCGATGTAGAGAAGGCTGCCGGCCACATCGAGGCAGGTGCCAAGCGCGTCATCATTTCGGCACCGGCCAAGGGCAACTGTCGCACTATCGTTCTGGGCGTCAACGACGAGATGTACGATCCCGCGACCGATCGCATCGTGTCGAATGCCTCCTGCACGACCAACTGCCTGGCCCCCGTGTGCAGGGTTCTTAACGATAACTTCGTGATTCAGCAAGGCTTCATGACCACCGTCCACAGCTATACCAATGACCAGAGGGTGTTGGACCTTCCGCACAAAGACCCCTACCGGGCGCGCGCCGCTGCCTTGAACATCATTCCGACGAGCACTGGTGCTGCCAGGGCCATCGGTTTGGTCATCCCGGCGCTCTCGGGCAAGATGGATGGCTTCGCCCTGCGCGTCCCAACACCGACCGGTTCTATCGTCGACTTGGTTTGCATGGTGGAGAAGGCACCTGCAAGCGTCGACGAGGTCAACGCGGCCTTCAAGGCGGCTTCCGAATGCGGTCCCTTGGCGCCCTATCTCGACTATGAAGAAGACCCCATCGTCCTCGCAGACATAGTCGAGTGCCCGGCTTCGGCCATTTTTGTGCCGGATCAGACCAAGGTCAACGGTAATATGGTCAAGGTGTTGGCCTGGTATGACAATGAGTGGGGTTATTCGAACCGGACCGCTGACCTCATGAAGCTCATGGCGGACCGCGGTGTCTAGCTCGGATTCGCCTTCTGCCGGCCTGTTGCTTGGGCGAGTAGCGGCTTACCGCTACTCGCTCCCTTCTCCTTGGCGTGAGGAGAAACCTCAGCGCCGAAGTCGGACCCTGGTAGCTGCTGTCGACGCTGGCGATCGAACAGACATCATACTTTCGGTGGGGAGTGATGGAAAGTGCCGGTAATGGGCCGTAAAACCATCGACGACGTGAGTCTTTCGGGCAAGAGAGTCCTCTGCCGGGTCGACTTCAACGTCCCCATCAAAAATGGGCAAATCACCGACGACACCCGGATCCGGGCTGTCCTGCCGACTATCGAGCGATTGAACGATACTGTACTTGTGCTGTGTTCTCACTTGGGGCGGCCCAAGGGCAAGCCCAATCCCGAAGAATCCCTCCGGCCCGTGGCGAAGCGGTTGGAAGAGCTTCTTGGCAAACAGGTGACGTTTGTGGAGGATTGTGTTGGGGAAAAGGTCGCGTCCGCTGTGGCTCAGATGAAGCCTGGCGATGTTGCGCTGCTAGAGAACACGCGGTTCTACCCGGGTGAGGAGTCGAAGAACGCTGAGGAGAACCGTGCCTTCGCCCAGCAGTTGGCAGACCCCTTTGAGGCGTATGTCAATGACGCCTTCGGGGCGGCCCACCGCAAGCATGCCTCTTCCTATACGGTGGCACAATTCCTTTCGCCTGCCGTGGCTGGCCTGCTAATGGGCACCGAGATCGGGGCCCTGAGCAAGCTACTGGAGCAGCCTCGGGAGGGCTTTGTTGCTATCATTGGCGGCGCCAAAGTTGAGGACAAGATAGGCGTGATTCGCTCGCTGCTCGTGCGAGCCGAGACCGTCTTGGTCGGCGGTGCGATGGCCTGGGCCTTCCTCAAGGCCCGACACTACGAGATCGGCTGCTCGCTGTGTACGCCCGCAAGCCTGCAAGCTGCTGTGGACTTCTATGCAGACGCAGAGATAGACCGTAGCGGTCTGGTTCTACCCACCGATTGCCACATGCTTGAAGCACGGGGCGCGGGAAAGGCACGCAAGATCGTTCCGGTCACCATGATCCGCCCGGGCTGGAACGCTCTGGACATTGGCCCTGTCACGATCAAGCGCTACACCACGGTTATCCGGGCGGCCCGTACCGTTTTCTGGAACGGGCCCATGGGTTACTTCGAGAAGCCGCCCTTTAATGAGGGCACCTTTGCGGTGGCTCAGGCTGTGGCTGACTGCCAGGGCTATACTGTCATTGGCGGCGGCGACTCGGTGGCTGCCGTCGAGCAGGCGGGCGTGGCCGACAAAATCGACCATATCTCAACCGGCGGCGGCGCCAGCCTCGAGTTCGTCGAGTTTGGGTCGCTGCCCGGCATCGAGGCCTTGGATCCTGCCTAGGGTCCCACACGCACGTTTCAGACTGCCCGCCACGCTAGTCACGATCTCTCGGCCCGGGTACCGCATGGGTACGAAGAGGGCCAAGCAGCGGAACGCGACGGGTCAGACGGAGTCGTCAAGCACGTCGTGGAAGTGAAGCTCAAGGTGAGTGATAACCAATGCGCAGGCCGATGATATCCGGCAACTGGAAGATGTACAAGAATAACCAGGAAGCCGTCAGGTTCGTACAAGATCTTGTGGATAAGCTTGGTGCCGTGACCGGTGTCGACATTGTTGTGTGTCCTTCCTTCACCGCTCTGAGCGAAGTGGGCGAAGCCCTTGAGGGCTCTAACATCATGCTCGGAGCACAGGACGTCTTTTGGACCGCAGAGGGGGCCTACACGGGTGAGGTTTCGCCGCACATGCTTGCCTCGGCCGGTGTCGAATATGTGATCGTGGGGCACTCCGAGCGGCGTGGTCGCTTCGGGACGTGGCCTGCCGACTGGCCTGAAGAACTGCGTTCGGTGTTTGGGGACAACGATGTCACGGTCAACTGGAAGGCCCGTGCGGCTCTTGAGGCCGGGCTGACACCTATCATCTGCTGCGGCGAGACCATCGATGAACGCCGGGCTGGCTCCACAGACGCAGTAGTGCGCGACCAGATCAACGCGGCAGTCGAGGGGATAACCGCCAACGACACGCACTCCCTGGTCTTTGCTTACGAGCCCGTATGGGCCATTGGCACCGGCGAGGTGTGTGATGCAGACGAGGCCAACCGCGTGCTCGGCCTCATCCGGGCACTGCTTCGCGACCGCTTCGGCACGGTGGGTGACGAGTTGCGGATTCTCTATGGCGGATCCGTCAAGCCCGATAACATCGAGGGCCTCATGCAGCAGTCGGAAATCGATGGTGGCCTCGTCGGCGGAGCCTCCCTCGAGACAGACAAGTTCGTCCCGCTGGTCGAAGCAGCCCAGCGCATCCGCGGCGAGAAGACTTGAGCTTCGGGGCGGCGGGTGGTACAGAGGGATCGGCTGCATCCTGGGTATTCTGGTATTCTCCTCGCTGCCGAAGTCAGTAAGAAATAGCCGGGAGCTGCTCGGGATGAAGAGCGCTAGCAGTTTTGGGCAAATCCTGGCTGAATGGCGTCCATCAAGCAGATTCGGCAATATTGGCGCATCATTGACAACCTTTGTAGCACAACTGGGCTTCCGAAAGGCCTGGCGCGTGGGATACACTAACAGGGACAGGAATTCTCATACACCCTCTTAGGGCGTGTATGAGAAGTGGCTTCAGCCGGGTGCCAGCCGATGGACCACGAGGTTGATCCTAGCGATAGGGATAGGAGCTTTGCTAGTCTGGGGGGAGCGCCTCGTGGTGTTTGCCGAGGCACCGGTAGCGCCTCAACCAGGCGAAGATGTGCTCCACGACCCAGCAGCGGCAGGGTAGGGCTTCGAAGGCGCGCTGTTTGCGAGCGCCACACGATCTGTGGGCCCCGTCTGCCAAGCGTCTGCGCCTAGGGGACGAATTGGCCGTCGCCGGCATCCCGCCCGGATCCAAGTGCAGGCGCACTTCTAGCTTCTGCAGGACCAACTTCGCGTCCTCGCGGTCCTGAGTTGGCCGGATGAACGAGAAGCGATAGCACCAAGTCGAGGGAATCGACTACCAAGGTGCCGTTTGCACTCGGTTATCTTGCCGGCGCGTATCCCCGTGGTCTCCTTTTGCTGTCTCGATGATGGCCGCCGGGCTATTTGTGGATCTCGACCCACTGGCCTCCCTCTAAGAAGACCTTGTACTGTCTCGGTGCGATGCCGACCTTGGCCATGAGAACATCGTAACTCTCGAGGGGGAAGGGGAAGAAGGTTCCTTCCTCCTGGGCGTCCGCGGCTCGGAACCATTGCTTGCGAGGGTCCCGTTCCCCCAAGCTCGCCCACTCCTCCTCAGTCGTGTAGCGGCCCCTCCCGCCACCGATAAAGGCCACGGCGCCGGGCTTCATCACGCGGTAGACCTCTCTGAAGGCCAAGACGTGGTCTCGGAGGAAGGGCCAGGTGCCACGCGAGATCACCAAGTCAAAACAGTTGTCGGGGAAGGGTAAGGCGTGAGCGTCAGCAGCTACAAAGGAAGCGCGCTCAGCCAGCCCGGCCTGGGAAGCCTTACGCTTGGCGATCTCGATGACCTCAGGCTCTATGTCCAGGCCAACGACCTGGAGCTGCGTTATGCGCGCTAGTTCCAGAGTCATTTGCCCGGGACCGCAGCCAATATCGAGGGCGCGGCCCCGCGTCACCTTGTAGTCATCAACGACTTGGCGACAGAGGTCGCGGTAGACTTTGTCGAAACGCTTGCCGGCGCCAGTGTCGTAGGATTTGGCCTCCTTGACGCCGTCGCTCAGCGTCAGCGCGTGCGACAGATACACCTTACGAGCCTGAGGGGACGCACTAAGGAAGTCGATTAGCTTTTTTGCCTCCTCAGGGTGAGGGGCATTGGCCGCGAGATAGATGGGAACAGGGGTCTCTCCCAGGTCCCCACACACGGACCGTGGCAGTCGCATCACCACGAGGGAGTCGGCGTAGTCGGCCACGGCGGTGTCGAAGGTGATGATGGCGTCCAGATCTCCTTGGCGCAGGAGCCTGACAAGCAGCGCCCCATCCTGGGCCTGTAGGACGACGTTGGGCTTTAGATTCGCGAGAGTCTCGTCGACACGCCCGACACAGAGCGTCTGTACTGCGATGCGCAGATCGGGCCTGCTCACGTCTGCGGGCTGGAGGATGCCCTTCGGATTGCCGAGCGGCAGGACGATTGACATGCGCTTCCAGTACAGGGAGCGCTCCGAGCCGGCGACCACGAGAGCGCCGTCCTGCCACTTCTTGGCTGTACGATTGCAGGGCGCGATGATGACGTCGAAGGGGCCTTTGGTGGCGTAGACGTCGGGTGCGTCGACCTTGTTGCTGGTCGTCACCTCCACAAGGGTCTTCTCTTGGCCCACGAAGGCCGCGACGGCCTGCCGGATCGGGCCGGGCTGTTCCGCGGCGCAGAGCACCCTGAGAGTGTCGGGCGGCGCGGCTGTACAAACTCCGGCTACCAGGAGAATCACCCCGGTGAAGGCGACAAAACGCAGAACTGCGGGCGCACAAGATGAACGTGTCATGGCTAGGGCAGCCTCCTTAGAACGCTCGATATATGCTGACAGGCGGGCCGGTGCCCGGGTCTACCTGAAGTTGTCGCGCGGGCGACCGATGGCCACCTTGACATGCCCGTCCACGTAGAGAACGTGCAAGCCTCGCGCGTGCGGGTAGGCGTGAGGGAAGTACGGGCAGCCTTTTCGGAAGGGGTCGCTCATCATCCACATGTCTGCGGGCGCCTCAACGCACTCGGTGAGGACGCGCCACGCGAAGGGCTGAACCGGTGGCGTGGTCTGGAACCAGGAGTAGTAATGATAGCAGATGTTGCCCAAGTTCCAGTTCTCGTCAGTGTTATTGAGCGCCAGGGCCCAGGCCGTTAAGTCCGGATTCGAGGCGACAACGTTCAGGGAGGACATTGCTTGGCAACTGGAGCAATAGAACAACGCACGGTTGTTGCAGTAAGGCCAGAGGCATCGGACGAAGGCCAGTTTCGGGTTGCCAAAATTACCCCATTGCGTGATGTCGGTGCCAATAGGGAAGGCATCGTCGTAGTCCTGTGCGTACATGTGAAGTGCCAGGCCTAGCTGCTTCAGATTGCTCCAGCACACAGCACGCTTGGCGTTCTCTCGAGCCCGAGCGAAGACGGGAAAGAGTATAGCTGCCAGGATCGCGATGATCGCGATGACTACTAGCAGCTCGATGAGAGTAAAACCTCTTCTGTACCGGTACGTCATTTCCGTTCCCCCTATTCGGCCTGTCGACGCAGCGCAGGGCGCGCTGGGCGGCTGGTACTAACCAGGGGTAACGCAACAACGCTTGGCAGAAGTTCCGTGCAGAAATATGGCTCGAATCCACAACCAGAAAAGACGGCAGCAAAGACTGCCGCAATATATGGCGAGCATTTTACCCAAAGGTATAGTTAGCGGCCTTTCCGGGTGTGGGGGCCTCGGGGAGCCTAGCACAAGATCCGCACCCGCGGGCGCAACCAGAACTACCTCTTTGGCACCTTGGACGCCCACAGTGGCCAGCTCTATGCGGTTTCTATCCTCGCAAGCCCTCGGCCGCCTCGGCCCTTTTGGGCCAAGTCTATCCTGCGGGAAGTGTATACTTCCCCCCACGGCTCTGACGTTGACGCTCCGGTCTGTCACGAATATAATATTACCCCATGGCCAGAGTCGAGGCGCTCGTCGCCAATGGGGGTGGGAAAGCGGCGTGCTATCCTGCGGCACCAGGGCGGGGTACAGTATGCCACACCGACAACCGCCGGCGCCCAGGATGTGACGATCATGACGTCAGGAACGCGCATAGTTGAGGGTAGGGCGCCTGTCCGGTATGGGCCGCCTGACGCGCAACGGGGCCTTGTGGCAGCAGTGCGCACCTCGCCAGCGACTGTTCTGGACGACATCAAGCGGGCGATGCGCCTTGCAGGCTTCCCGGGAGTCTTGGACCAGAATGCCGCTACTATCCTAAAGATCAACATTTCCTGGCATTTTTATATGCCCGCTTGCTCCACCACGCCGTGGCAGTTCGATGCGGTAGCTCAGGCTCTGCTTGAGGCTGGCTGGAGCCCCCGAGACATAATCCCTGCCCAGAACTCAACGGTGGTTGTGAACCCGCGCACGGGTTCAGTGCGCAATCACTTGGTGGCGCCAGCGCGCAAACACGGCCTTGAATTTGTCTGGCTGTTCGAGAAGGACAAGGTAGAGTGGGTTCGATATGAGCCCGCCGCCGAGATGTCGGTTTTGCGTGACGTTTTTCAAGCTCAGGGTATCCTTATCCCAGCCCCCCTGATAGACCGTAACGCCATACACTTGCCAACGATGAAAACCCACGTCTTCACAACGACTACGG
>JAKORR010000980.1 GCA_029777735.1 Armatimonadota bacterium
CTCGCTATGGGCGATCTGGTGATCTGGAACCGTGGTCTGTCCTGTATGCACTGCCACGTCTGCCTAGTCCGGCGCCAGCCCGCACTGTGCTCCAACCGCCGTGTCTATGGCATCACGATTGGGGCCGATGAGCCTCCAAGGCTGAACGGCTGTTACGGGACGCACCTGTACCTACGGCCCGAAACCGACATTATCAAGCTCCCCCCCGACGTGGACCCGGCTGTGGTCGTTCCCGCCACCTGTTCGGGCGCCACGGCGGCCCACGCCGTTGAGCAAGCAGATATCCAGATCGGCCAGGTCGTGCTTATCCTTGGTCCAGGGCCACTGGGACTCTTCGCTGCCGCTCTGGCGTGGGAGCGCGGAGCGCGAGCGGTTCTCATCGAGGGCACACGGCGAGGGGCCAGGCGGTTGGCGCTTGCCGAGAGCTTCGGGTGCCGTGCGATCAACATCCATGAGACAAGTGCGGAGGAACGGGCGGCCCTTGTCGCCGAGGAGACCTTTGGGCATGGCGCAGACGTGGTGATCGACGCCGCCGGCACGGTCGAGAGCTTCGCCGAGGCGATGGCTCTGGTGACACGCGGTGGGCGCATAGTGTTGCCCGGTGTCGCGACGCCTCTAGGCACGGTGCCGGTCAAGCTGTACGAGGACCTGTCGTCGAGGAATATCAGCCTTAACGGCACCTGGGTTTCGGATACTGCACACCTGTGGCATGCTGTCTGCACAGTGCTCTCAGGCCGGTACCCATTGGCCGAGATGATCACGCACCGCTTTCCTGTGGAGCAGGCCAATGAAGCGCTAGCGGCACTGGCTGGCCGCCAGGCGACCAAGGCCGTGCTAGTGGAGAACTGACTCTTGGGCCTGGGCAGGGCTTCTCGATCGGCGGGTGAAATCCTGGGCCGCGAGATCCACGGGCGCGATCGTGAATAGGTGTAGGCAAGAATCTATGGCTGAGATCTTCGAGATTCTGGTTCCAGCCACGACAGCGAATCTAGGCCCAGGCTTCGACTGCTTGGGGCTAGCACTGAAGTTGTACAACCGTGTGGTCGTGAGCCCGGCGAACGAGACGCGCGTGTCCATCGATGGCCATGGACGCGACGAGCTGCCGCGTGACGCCGGCAACCTAATGCTGCGTTCAGCGCGCGAGCTAGCCCAGCGGTCCGGCAAGGCTCTGCCGCCGCTGGCCTGGGACGCGCACCATGATGTACCATTGGCGCGCGGCCTGGGCAGCAGTTCGACAGCCATCGTGGCAGGGTTGCTGGCAGCCAACACCGTGCTGGGGCTGGGGCTTCCGCGCGACGAGCTGGTGAGGGTGGCCGCGGGTATTGAGGGCCATCCCGACAATGTCGCTCCGGCCCTGCTGGGCGGGCTGACTCTCTGCCTGCCCGACAGCGATCCGCTTGTCGTGGAGCGCCTGAACCCGCATCCGGCGCTGCAGGTCGTGCTGCTAGTCCCGCAGTTCCAGATAAGCACGTGCGCCGCGCGCCAGGTCTTACCCGCCCAAGTACCTAGGGCCGATGCCGTGTTCAACCTGGCCCGGGCCGCGGCTATGGTAGCTGCCCTGGTAGAGGGACGGTGGGCCTTGCTTGGCGAAGCCACCAAGGATCGGCTACATCAACCCTACCGCTTGCCGCTCATGCCCGGAGTGGCGGAAGCAATGGAGGCGGCTAGAGCAGCAGGTGCTCAGGGCGTGGCCGTCAGCGGCTCAGGCCCCAGCGTCGCGGCCTTCTGTACCGGGGGCGCGGGGGCCATCGCGCTTGCCATGATTAGGGCCGCTCGGAGTTGCGCTGTTGACACGACGGTCACGGTGGCGCAGATCGAGCCCGCGGGTGCGCGAATCGTACGTCGGTCGGGCTAAAAACCCGGTGCGTGGCTATGCGCCGCCGGTCACCTACCATCCGGCGAGTGGCCCACTGTGCCACCTTGCCACAAGGAAGGCGTTCTGGCTCATGCCCATCGATTGCAGTCAGCTTTCATCCATCATCCAGGCGTACCGCGACCAGGCTGTGGCGTGGTTGGAGGATCTGATTCGCTTCCCCAGCACGCAGGGTCAGGAAGCAGAGGTCCAAGCGTACTGTCTGCAGAGGCTGCGAGAGCTGGGCCTGCAGGCCGAGTACCGACCCATTCCCGACAGCATCTTTGACGACCCCGAATACACCCACGGCGATAATGAACAGTCCTACGAGGGCCGACCTAATGTGGTGGGCACGTTGGGCGGAAAGAAGGGACGCAGCGTGATCCTCTCGAGCCACTCCGATGTGGTGCCCGCCGCCACGTGGGACGAGGCCTTCGCCCCGAGCTACGACGGCGAGTATGTCGTAGGGCGTGGTGCCTCCGACGCCAAGGGCCAGATCGTCACGATGTGGCTAGCCCTGGCTGCGTTGCGCGAGGCCGGCTTTGAGCCCAGAGGACGCATCGAGGCTCAGATCGTCATCGAGGAGGAGCCAGGGGGCAACGGCGCGTTGGCGCTCATCCGCCAGGGCTGTCGCGCCGACGGCGTCGTTGTCATGGAGGCCTCGAGTCTCAATGTTTTCCCGGCCAACCGCGGCGCTATATGGTTCCGCGCCCGCACCACGGGTAGGGCGGTACACATGGGCCGCCGTCATGAGGGCGTCAACGCCATCGAGAAAATGATGGAGGCCATAGCCCGTATGCTGGAGTACGAGCAGCGGCTCATCGAGGCCAGCCGTGGCCACCCACTCTTCACCCGCTACGAGAACCCAGTGCAGCTTTGCCTCGGCACCATTCGCGCCGATGGCTGGCCGTCCATGGTCGCGGGCGAGTGTGTGCTGGAAGGAGGAGTGGGGTTCCTGCCCAACAAGGCCATGGCCGAGATAAAACAGGAGCTGCTGGACGCAGTAATGCAGACTGAGGACAAGTGGCTACGGGAGCACTTTGAACTGACCTTTCCCAAACTGCACAACGATGCCTACGAAATTGATCCTCGACATCCGCTCCCCGTGACGCTCAACCAGGCGGTTCGCGACTGTGGACATGCCTCGGAAATCTTTGGGTGGAATGTGAGCTGTGACGCGCGTCTGTACGCTAAGATAGCGGGTCTGCCGACGGTGGTCTACGGACCGTCGGATATTGTACAGGCACACTCGGTGGGCGAGTGCATTCGCGTGGATGACATGTTGGCCGCCGCGAGCGGCTTGGCGCAATTCCTGGTACGATGGTGTGGCGGCGAGTAGCGAGGTGCTAGGGCGATGAGGTTGATACTGCTGGTGGACACGGCTGTAGTTCTGGCTGTGACTGCGGTGCTGATCTCTGCGTTGGGTTTGGCCGCGCCAGTGTGGGCGCAGGGAGAGCTTGCTGCCACCGAGGACCCAGCTATTGCAGGAGCACCGCCTACGCCACAGGAGGTGGAAGAGGCTCGCAAGGAGCCCAGCGAGGATGAGAAGGCCGAGGTGGAGGGGGCCTTCCATATCGTCCACTTGATTGGTAAGGTTGGTGTACTGGGCCTATTCCTGGCCCTGGTGACTGGTCTGTGCATATTGCTGACGCGCCCTGAGGCCCGCTGGCGCCCGAGTCTACGCAGAATCCACTTCCTGCTCGGCGGCCTGTTCGGGCTGGTCGCGATGACCCACGGGACGCTATTCTTCTTGGGCCATATCGAGGAAGGGGCCTACAAAGAAATAGTCAACTCAGGCTCTTGGCTGTGCACCAGCGTGTTCTTCCTGATCTTGACCGGCCTGATGAGAGCCTACACGAGGGCGCGGCCAATCTTCTGGCGGCTGGCCCACCGGGTCTTCCAGGTGGCCTTCGTCGTGGCGGTGTTGGCGCACGTCCTTCCCAAGGTAACCTGACCTGCGCTCGTGATGCTGTACGCGCATGATTCCTGCCCGGAGAGTTCTTGGCTTCTGAGAGGGTGGAGGACCAAGGCTCTCTTGGGGCGAACAGCAATTTTAAGCTACTATACGCAGATCGATTGGAGAGGGATTTCATGGCTAGAGCACGCATTGGGATTGTTGGACTCGGCACCTTTGGGATCAATCACCTGCGCACCTTCCGCCAACTGCACTGGCAGGGTGTCTGCGAGCTAGTGGCCGCCTGTGACATTAACGAGAAGCTTCTGGAGGAGCGCCTGAAGGAGTTCAGCTTCCAACCTTACACGGACTTCGAGGAGATGCTTGCCCGGGAGCGATTGGATGGAGTCACGGTCGTTACGCCCGACCCCTATCACCGCCCGCTGGTTCTGGCAGCGGCCGAGGCGGGTCTGCATGTGCTGTGTGAGAAGCCGCTGGACGTTACCGTCGCTGGGTGTGTGGAGATGATCAAGGCCTGCGAGCGAGCCGGCGTGCTGCTGCAGGTAGACTTCCACAAGCGCCATGACGAATACCATCGCGCCATGAAGCAGGAGATTGATGCTGGGGTGTTGGGCCGCATCGAGTACGGTTACGCGCACATGGAAGATCGCATCGAGGTGCCGCGCGACTGGTTCCCGGGCTGGGCCAAGGCCAGTTCGCCCGCCTGGTTCCTGGGCATCCACTTCTATGACCTGGCGCGGTGGCTGATGGGCGCCAATGGCGTGCGGGTCTGGGGCCACGGGCGCAAGGGACAGCTTGTGGAGCTTGGTGTGGACACCTATGACTCTGTGACCGCCATGGTAGAATTCGACAACGGCGCCACGGTTTGCTTCGACACGAGCTGGATTCTCCCCGATGGTTTCGCCGCCGTCGTCAACCAAGGTTTGAGACTGGTGGGCACGCTGGGTATGCTTGAATGCGACAGCCAGGACCGCGGAACCTGGACCTGTTCGGCTCGAACACAGCCCGCGCTGCAGAGCCACAACGTGAGCTTCTTGCGTCTGCGCCACGACAACCATGGGCGCGAGATTTGGGAAGGCTATGGCATCGACAGCATCGCGGACTTCGCCCACAAGGTAAACTATCTTCTGGAGGGCGCTAAGCTCTCCGAGGTGGGGGATTATGCCTCGGGTTACGACGGACTGGAGGCTACCAAGATCGCGGCCGCAGTGCATGAAAGTCTGGACGCCGGTGCGCTAATAGAGATCCAACAAGACTAGCGGCTGGCTGGCAGCCCGCCCTCAGGGATCGATAGGGATCGGGCACTGGTCGTGGTTGCGTGAGTCGATCGGCCCCCTCTGCGCTTCTGCGCCTTGTGTGTGAAGGATAAGGATTCGGAGGCCAGGCAAGCGCTGCGCCGGTCACCGAGTAAACCGCTTCGAGCAGTCACCGGAAAGTACTCGGTGTGTCGCGGAGGATGCAACGGTAATGATCTCTGAACCAGTCTCCTCGGCTGAGCGGTTCCAAGAGACTACGAAGCTGCGCGTCAAGCCACCCCGTGGGTTCCTCTGGCGGATAAGGACTTGGCTGCACCTTCCCATCATTATCTTGGGTGTGTGGCTGGCCGAGCCTTCGCCGCGCCTGGTACCCATCGGGTTAGCTCTGGTTATGCTGGGCCTGCTAGGTAGGTCCTGGGCACTGGGTTACATCCGCAAGGATGACTCTCTCTGCACGCATGGTCCCTACGCTCTTGTCCGGCACCCGCTTTACCTGTTCAGCCTCGTGATCCTGGCGGGACTGCTTGTCGTTGCCGGCAACCCACTGCTCGCGGGGATCCTGGGGCCCCTGGCGGTGACCTATTACTGGCTGATCATCCGGGCTGAGGACCGCTGGCTAGTCAGGCGATTCGGGGAGGAATGGCAGCGCTATGCGGCCGCAGTCCCAGCTCTGATACCGCGCCCCGGTGGCCTGCTGCAGGTGTCGGGTCGTAAGTGGAAACTGTCGATCGCGTCAGGCAACCAGCTTCTGCTGAACTGGGTGACCGTCGCAGTTGTTACGGCGCTCTTAGTCGCCCATCCTTTGATAGAACAGTTGTTTAGCTGGGACTGACTTCCTCTCCGTGCTTTCAGTCCTTCTTGAGCCTGTCGAGCAGCACGGATCCGATGATCACCGGCCCCTTCTGCATCAGCAATGGGCCGTTGTTCAGCCTCCCCGGTAACCGGCGCTTCAAGAGGCCGAGGATGGTGCCGTGTCTGCTCATGAGCGATGTGCCGTCCACACTAGCTGAGTCCGCCGGACAGAGGATGATCGCATCTGCCTTTTACGAGGAAGTTGTTCACCTGGGGGTCGTCCTGCTGCTCCCGGTGTCCTCGAGGCCGCGGCCTGACTGCTCCACACGCTGCCAGCCTTGTCTTACACAGTTTCGCAGCCACGGGCTTCTTGACCTCACCGGGCCTGGCCCATGACGCTGCACTTGACTGGGCGGCATCAGTACCGTAGCTTTGCTTTGCTGGTATTCTCTCGCAGAGGAGCCACCCATCCTCATGACGTCTAAGGAACGCATGTTGACCGCTATGCGCCACGGCATCCCCGACCGTGTGCCCGTAGCCCCGGACATGTCGAACATGATCCCTGCGCGCCTGACGGGCAAGCCCTTCTGGGACATCTATCTGTACCAGGACCCACCGCTTTGGCTAGCCTACATCGACGCGGTGAAGCACTTCGGCTTCGACGGTTTTCTCGACTATCAGGTGCCTGTGGTCTTCGACGACGAGAGACCCACAGAGCCCAGCCCATGGGGGCAGGCCATTGTGGCCCGTACAGACGAGCGCCTCATTACCCAGGCCTACCGCCTAGACGGCCCGCGCGAGGTCTGGGCACCACACGTCACCGTCTACTACCGCGAAAATCCGCCGACCCATGGCCTGTCGCCGGCCAAGGCGGGCGTACCTGACGTACCCGGAAGCTGGGAGCCCGTCGAAGGCGCCAGGCAATGGCCCGAGGGCGAGGAGCTGTTTAGACTCGCCTACGAGCTGATGGGCGACCGGGGCGTCGTGGGCATCACCTGTGGCACAAGCGCGGTCGTGAGTAGCGAACAGGGCGTATACGAGTACTACGACAACCCCAAGGCCGTGCGCGAACGGTCGCAGCGCATTATCGAGTGGTCACGGCGCCGCTTCGACAACATCCTGAAAATGGAGACCAGACCTGACTACCTTAGCTGCGGGGCTTCGGGTACGCTCATCTTCCAGACGGTCGAGATGTTTCGGGACGTGTCACTGCCAGTGGTGCAGGCCGTGACAAACTGGTGCCGGGAGACAGGCATTGTCAGCCACATTCACTCGTGCGGTCCGGAACGGGAGCTAGTGAAGATCTGTGCCGAGGAAACGGAGCTGGACGTCATCGACCCGCTCGAAGTGCCGCCGATGGGTGACTGCAACCTCGCCGAGCTGAAGCAGCTGTACAGACGACGACTGTGCCTCAAGGGCAATCTGCACACGACCGCGGTAATGCTCAAGGGCACCTATGATGACGTGCTGGCCGCCTCACGCCGGGCCATCGAAGACGCTGCAGAAGGAGGCGGGTTCATCCTTTCGACCGGTGACCAATGTGGCCGCGATACGCCCGATGCGAACATCCAGGCCATGATCGACGCCGTGGAGACCTACGGACGGTACTGAATGAATAACACTCATCGCACATCCGGGCCCCACTAACCTCGAACTGATGAGGCATCGGACTCACATGGCCTACTCGCTTTCCATCGGCCAGAGGCGGTACAACAACACCGTCAGGTTGCCGGGGAAGGTTGCTTGACCACCCCAAGACAACACAATCCGGTTCTCGCCCGGCGGCAGTGTCAGCGCGTCTGGAGGCACAGCCACCGGTCGCCCTGGCTCCATGCGGCCCGGCCACAGCTTTGTCCCGCCTGGCCCCTCACTGGAGAGCGCCTGGCCCAGCTCGATCCGTGTCGGCAGCGCCACCTCGCGCCTGTTGATGCTCAGCACCGGCCATCCCTCAACGCCCGGCGGCGTAAGCTCAGGCAGCGCCCGTACCTCGTCAAGAACCACGCGTACGTCCGTCTTACCTGGCACGCTGTTAAAGTAGAACAGCAGATACTCGACCTTGGCCGGATCGAAGCCTCCCTCCACCGGGAAGGAGAAGATGTGTAGACGCCAACCTAAGTAGTTCATCACAGGCAAGAAGTCAGCACTGCGCCCCGCCGTGTCACGAAGCTGCACGCGTATCGTCTCGCCCTTACCGTCACCGTGAATCCACAGGCCCAGGCCCCGGAAACGGCTAAGGTCGAGAGGCTGCGCGAACCGTCGCCCGATGCCACCCCAGCCGCCTGGGTCGCCATCATTGCGCCCCTCGTATACCAGTCCTTGCTTGCCGACCTTCGTGTCGGCTGTCGAGACGTGCCATCTCTGCGTGAAACCCGCGCGCACAGGGCCCGTCTCCGTAATCGTCTTGTGGTCGCCGACCACGAACTTGGGGAAGTCGTTGCGCTCGCTCGCCCTGTACTCGTCGGGGCTGTCAAAACCCTCGATCAGCAGGGCGCCTTCGTGCTCGTAATTCTGAGGGCTAACCGTGGTCTCACCGCGTACGATCTCGACGCCTAGCAGGCAGGGCCGCTCCAGGTCGTTCCTGATGCCCCAGACGTTCTGCTCGCCGTCCAGCACGTCCACAGGCCGGGGCTCCTCATAGGCCGCCCGGTACAGCCGCCAACCATTCTTGCCGTCCTCAAAAAGTTTGAAGTCCTTTTGGGGCTCGCGCAGTTTGGCTCTCACCACCTCCGGGAAGTAACCTGCTAGACGGCAGCGCTCGTAACGGCTGATCATCTCGAATACTTGGCGCGCCTGGGGTAGGGACTCTAACGATGCCCGCGACGCCTCGATGGAGATGGATCCATCCACACCGAGCGCTTTGGCGCACACGTATTCAATCTGGTCCGGACGCACGTCCTTGAACATGTAGTACCAGCCGATGTCGGCACGGGTGAAGTTGGCCGCCATACCCAGGATCCCTGGCCAGCGCTCGTCCAGATAGCCCTTGATGTCACCGTGGCCGTCTGCCGAGGCGCTGCGCGGTATCAGGTGCCAGCATAGGTCTGTGCCCGTGCCGTTGCTGGTCTGGTATAACACGTCCTTTTTGAACTTGCGGTAAAAGCCCACGTGAAGCTTGTTGAGGTAGTACCGGCGATCCAGGTAGTCGTCCTGGATGCCGTCGCTGGCGTCGAAGTAGACCATGTCAAAGTCGCAGTAGTTGAAGACGTCCGCGAAGTTGCTCGTCAACTCGTCCGCGAGTGTACTGTCGGGATCCACCAGGAAGAAGCCCCACAGCGATAGAAGCCCCTTCACCTCCTCGCCTGCCTCATGAGCTACAGCCTGTGTGCCCAGCGCTCCTCGCTGGCAACCGACGAAGCGGAAGGGCGGACCTACTTCCACATCCAAGTATCGTATAATCTCGTCGCCTACGCGTAGGTAGTAGCCCGGAAAGGCTCGGGTTCTCACAGTCCGGGGCGGGAGATTCGGCTGGTCCGTGAGGGTCAGCGTCGTGGCCTTTTCGTCCACGTCTTCCGCCAGCGGCGGGCAAAGCACAAAGGCCAGCCGGTCGTCAGGCCTAGGCGTAATATATGGATCGTTGGGCGAGATGGAAGGTCCGAAGACGTGCACGCCCGCGTCCAGGCCGGCCGCGTGGATCTTCTGCACGGCGCGTCGCAAGGCCTCGCGTCCGCCGGGAAAGTTCACCTGGTTCACGTCGAAATGCCCGTGGTTGGCCAGCCACGAGTCCTTCAGGATGATGATCGTGCCGAAGCCACCCAGCTTGGCGTATTGGATCAGCGTGTCGATGTCAGCTTCCGTCACGCTTACGGCGAAAAGGTACGAGCGGCGCACCGGGTCTGAGTCGCGTGCCCACTTCCCGTCGAGCATCGGGCAGGGCACATCGTTGGCCCGCTCGGCTTCAATGATCGCCGCCTTGAACTCATCGAAGGGCGCTGCGACCAGGGCGAACTTGGTTCCGGCTAACCCGTGGGCCGCGTAACATGCACAACGCAGGCTGCGAACGTCGCCTCCTAACCCTAGACCCAGATTGCGCCCGTTGACCGTCGTTGCGAAGAAGCACACGCCGAATTGGTCGTTATAGATCGCGTTGAAGGCCCAGCCTTCCGTTGCGAGACGCTTGACCGGAAAATCGATGCCCAACTGCTCCACATCCGCGGGCTGGACGTCCAGCACCTCAATGAGGAAGTGGTGCTTACGCGGTACAACGCGCAGCGTAGCCTTGACGTCGGAGTCCAGGAACTGCGCCTTGACGCGGTCGCCCTCTCGCACCAGCGATGCCACAGGTGTAGGCGTGCCCTGCCGGGTTGCCGTGAGCACGCCCACAGGCACCGGCCCGGCGGAGTAGTCCAAGCCCGAGCGTTTGCAGCGAAGCTCCTTCAGCGAGCCCTCCCCGCCCAACGTCAACCGCACGGCCTCGTTCTCAAAAGTGATGTCGGTCCCTACCCTCGGCGCTTCACCCAGTTCCACGACCTCAAGTGTCACATCGTCAACTTCGACCGACTGGCCGTTGGGCGCGCACACCGCCAGCGCCGACCGCAGATAGCCCTCTGTCGGCGTATGGTAGAAGCCCGTGAACCGCCGCCATTCGTCGGCAGGCGCCCGGCCCTGCAGCCCTCGCTGCCCGCTCATGTGCCCATCGGCGAAATATTCATAGAAGTCGACGATCACCGTGCCTCTGCGTGCCCAGGCCGAGACCCGGTACCACTTGCCTGGCTCTAAGCCCTGGACAACCTGATACAGATGCGCGGAGCCGTCCGGCCGCGCCGTGAGACGCACACAACGCTCACCGCCGTGGGGCCGGTCTGTCGACACCGCAAGCTCGCCAGGGTAGGCCGAGTTGAGCGACCAAGACTCGGGCACTTCTGGCGGCTCGCCGAGCTTCCAGCCACTCACCAGCCCATCCGCCCCTGGTTTGGCCTGCTTCACTGCCTCGAAGCCGCCGTTGACGATCAGCGGGGCTTCCGCGGCCAGAGCCTGAGCGCCACCAACCGCCAGTCCAGCCACGAGAGCAAAGAGGGCTCTGAGTGCCATCCTTGATCCTCCTGTGATGCGGGCCTAGAACCGTTGCCCTCCTCAGGCCCGACCTGAACACTACCTCCGGTGGTCGCAACCACCCTTGCAGTTGCCGATCGGAGGCCAGCCAGGCTCTGCCACGGTCCCCTTTCGCAACGATAGCCTTCCCAAGGCTTCCGAGCTCGTACGGGCTTGCGGTGTTGCGACTGCTCCGGCCTCCTGGATTCTTTCAGGCTTGTGCTTGAATGTGCCTATTTCTGGCCCCTGAGCCGCGTGCGGAAGGCGTACAGACGGCCGCGTGTGAGGCGCCAGTGGAGCCGCACGGTCCTTCCTCGCAGGGCGCTCAGGTCGTCCTGCCTGTTCCAGGTCACCGTCTTCCACAGCGCATCACCCGTCACGCCGTCGCAGTCGTCCACTCCTAGACCTCGCGGTTGCTCGCCGTCCTGTACCTCCACGCCGCAGCGCACCTCGCCAGCGAAGTGCGTCCAAGCGTTGACCTCGAGCCTGTCGCCCTCAAGCAGGAAGGGCACGGTCCAGAATTCGCCCAGGGCCTCGGCTTCGACCGCAATGAAGCCGTCCTCGCGGATGGTAGCGCGCCATAGGCCACCGTGGTCATGCCACCCGCCCTCGTAGTGGGTCTCGTTATGCGTCATAGTCCGGGGCGCCACCAACATCGACCACTCACCCGGCGTGGCCTGAATGAGCCCCTGGCCCGCCACGAGGCCCGCATAGTGGCGGCTCTCAGGCGGCCCGGCGGGCAGGAGGGGAGCACGCATCGGCCGATTCCAAAGCGTGCCATCGCGACTCAGCCACAAGTGCGTCTCCATTGTATCTGCCGTGCGAAGGTAGAAGCATGGAAAGGCCAAATAGGTGTTTTCCGCCCCGGGCCAGGGCTGAGCCGAGTTAGTGTAGATGTCTGTGCCCGGCGGGTCATTGGCATCGGTCACCATGCAGATCCTTGGCTGCGGCCATTTCCGAAAGTCCTCGGTCACGGCATGGTCCACAGTCCTGCGGCCCGACCATAGGCTGCTGGTAGGCCAGCCGCGGAAGTAGCCCTTGTAGTGGCTGTGGGCTTCGTCCCAGAACACCACGGTCTGGGTGTCGCTGGCCCAGCGCAGAACGGGCTGCTCCAGCGGCGTCCAGTGAATCCCGTCGGGTGACACGGCTCCGGCGACGTAGGCTCCCTCCCTGTCCGACGCACAGAACACCATCTTGTACCGCTCTGGTGCAGGAGCACTGGGGTCCTTGTGGACGTGGGCTCCGTGAGGGCTCAGACCGCCTGAGTTCTCCTCTGCATAGACGATGTTATTGTCGCGCGAGCCATCGAACTCCACTAATCCCAAGGACGGACGCTCCCAGTGAAGTCCGTCCACCGACTCGGCATAGCACAGCCGTGCGCTGAAGTCGCCCTTGCCATACTCGCTGTAGGCTTCGTAATACAGACGGACGCGCCCTTCGTCCTCGAACCACGTGGAGTAGGCATTGATGAAATGGCTCTCCCATGGGCGCTCGGGCACGATGACAGGCTCGGGCCGCAGCGTTGGCCGGAAGGTCACGAGCCTGACGCCGTAGGGCATTAGTTCCGGCCGCGGCGAGCCGCCCCAGGCGACGCCGTAGCCCGCTTCCGTGAAGGACCAGTCGATGAACACATGCTTTTTGTCCAAGGCCAGTCTGGCCGACATCGTCCTGCACCGCCTTGCCGACCGGAGCGACACCCGCCCCAGCCGAAGTGTTGTCACAAAGTACGGCTTAGCGCGCCAGGAACACGATTTTCTCCAGCGACAGCACGCGTGGCCATAGACACGGCTCATCCTAAGGTACCGATCGTGCCCGCGCCCAATCTCGCCAGCTCTCCCAGACTACAGCACACCTTTGTCGAAAGACTGGCCGGTCTCGCCGTCCACGTACGCCACACACGCTTGTCGAACATCGAGTAGGTCGCTGCCACGTGATACCATTGCCCATCGTTCATCGAAACCCTTGTCCCAAAGTCCGAATGACGATAGGTTCCACGCTCGAATAATGCCGAGAAGCGGGGCTCTATTTTGCCCCGCAAACTCTGCCAGCGTCAGATAACCCAGCGAATTGTACGGCCGCTGAGCGTTGTATTCCTCCCGCCAGGCCCCAGAAGGCCTTCACTTTTGGGCACCAACCATCCCTCCCTGCGGCAAGCCGGAGCCCTCAACCCTCGACCTGTTCACCGGACCGGTCTCTCAAACCGCCTGTCCAAGTCCTCGTCGGAAAGCGTGAGGATGATCGGGTCGCCGTGGGGACACACGGCCGGACTGCTCGTCGCCAGCAGGTCTTCGACCAGCCGCTGCATTTGTTCCTTCGACAGCCGCTGCCCTGCCTTGATCGCCGCGTGACAGGCCACCATAGCCCGGGCCTGCTCGGCGCGGGCCTCCTGCGACGCCGGAGCCTGCCACTCGGCCAACTCGTCCAGCAGCTCAACCAGGGCCTGTTCGGGCGCCCCGTACTCCAGCCCAGCCGGCACGGCTCGCAGCAGCCACCCGCGTGGCCCGAATCGCTCTACGTCGAAGCCCATATCAGCCAGCAACTCGCTGTGCTCGGCCACGGCCGCGGCCTGAGATGGGGTCAGTTCGAGCGTCTGGGGCAGTGTTAGAAATTGCTTGGCTGGTCGCTCCACCGCCCTTAGCTTCTCTAACAGCACTCGCTCGGCCGCCCGGTGCTGGTCGATAAAAAGAAGTTCCTTGCCGATCATCGCCACGATATAGCGCAAGCCGACCTGAGCCAGAGCCGTGGGCGTGTCCGAACGGCTCTCATCCGAAGGAGTCAGTCGTAGCGATTCACGCTCTTGGGGGCGCACCTCGCGTGGCTCGGAGAAACGCGTCGGGTGCGCGTACACTCCGATCCCGTCGTCGCGTACATCCAGCTTATCGGCCACGGGGCTGACACGCAGCCGGCTGCCAAGGCTGTATCTACCGGCCGCTTCTAATGGCTCCTGCTCCCTATCTTCCCGCATCGACTCGACAGGCTGAGCCCGCAGCCCTGCTGCCTCCAAGGCCCTTCTCACAGCCCGCACCATCAGGTCGTGCACTAGGCCCTCCGACGCTAAACGCACCTCGATCTTGGTCGGGTGCACGTTGGGGTCCACGTCCTCCGGGGACAGGCGCAGGTGCAGCGCACACACCGGCTGGCGCGTCACCGGCAGCAGATTGCCGTAGGCCTGGGTGAGCGCGTGGCTCAGTGAACGCGAGCGCACGAAGCGGGTGTTGACAAAGAAAAACTGGTGCTGGCGCGTGGCTCGCATCAGCCGTGGCCCCGAGATGTAGCCCTCGACACTGAAGCCCTCGGCCTCGAAGTGGACCGGGACGAACTGGCGCGCGGTCGCACTGCCGTAGGCCGCCGCCAGCACGCTGAGTAGGTCACCCTTGCCCGTCGTCGCCAACAGCACAGCCCCGTCATGCGACAGCTTGAAAGCCACATCGGGCCGCGCCAGCGCGAGACGCAGAACCCCTTCGTGGCAATGACCGCGCTCTGTGTTCACCGACGAGAGAAACTTGCGCCGCGCGGGAGTATTGTAAAACAGGTCAGCCACCTCGACCCGTGTCCCGACCGAGCAGCCCACTGGCTCTACCTGCTTGACCTCGCCGCCTTCGACGACTACCAGTGTCCCCTCGTCGGCCTCGGGCGGTCGTGTAAGAAGTCGCAGACGCGACACCGCAGCTATGGAAGGCAGCGCCTCGCCACGGAACCCCATCGTCTCGATGTGATGCAAATCGTCGGCGTCTGATATCTTGCTGGTGGCGAAACGCTCGAGGGCCAAGAGAGCGTCCTCGCGCTCCATCCCGACGCCATTGTCCACAACGACGATGAGCTTGCGGCCGCCTTCGCGCAGCTCTACCTCGATCCGTGCCGCACCGGCATCAAGCGAGTTCTCGACCAGCTCCTTGACCACTGAAGCAGGCCGGTCAACCACCTCGCCCGCAGCGATGCGGTCGGCCAAAGCTTCCGACAGCTTATGGATCCGTGGCATGGCATTCCCCTTGGCGCCCGGAAGGCACGGCCCTACCGCCGCCTAAGCCTTACCCTGTCCCCGGCCGGAAGAGGTCTCGATGCGATCCTTGAGTTCCTTTAGCTTCATCAGGGCCTCGATTGGCGACAAGGTATCCAGGTCCAGTTTACGTATCTCCTCTACTACCGGGTCTGGCGCAAGGTCGAAGAGCTGCAGCTGCACTGGGACACCGATCTGGCTTACGGCCTGACGACTGGGCCCAATCTGAGACTCCACATGTTCACTCTCGACTTGTCGCAGTATTTCCTTCGCCCGCGCGATTACCTCCTCGGGCAAGCCCGCCAGACGCGCCACCTGCACTCCGTAGCTGCGATCTGTGCCGCCTGGCATGATCTTGCGTAGGAATACGACCCGGTCTCCCTCTTCCTTCACCGCGATGCGGAAGTTACGCACTCCCTCCTGTACCTCGGCCAATTCGTTCAGGTGATGGTAATGTGTGGCGAATAGAGTCCGCGCTCCAATTTCTCGTGCGATATACTCCGCCATAGCCCAGGCGATGGACAGGCCGTCGTAGGTGGATGTGCCGCGGCCGATCTCGTCCAGGATAATCAGCGACCGGTCCGTCGCGTTGTTCAGGATATTGGCCGCTTCGGTCATCTCGATCATGAAGGTGGAGCGCCCCGTGGCCAGGTCGTCTGAGGCGCCGACCCGCGTGAAAATGCGGTCCACCAGCCCTACACGCGCTGACCGCGCCGGCACGAAGCTGCCCATCTGCGCCATCAGCGCGATGAGTGCCACCTGTCGCAGATAGGTGGACTTGCCAGCCATGTTGGGGCCCGTCAGGATGATCATCCGGTGCGCGCCGCAGTCCATATAACAGTCGTTGGGCACGAAGGGTTCCTCGGTTTGCAGACGCTCGACCACCGGATGCCGTCCGTCGCGAATCTCTATCTCCTCGCCCTCGTGAACCTCGGGCTTGCAGTAACCGTACTCCACGGCTACCTCGGCCAGGGCCAAGAGCATGTCGATACGGGCCAGCGCCCGGGCCGTAGCTAGCAGCTCCTTGCCTCTCTCCGCCACCCAATCGCGCAGTGCCACAAAAAGTTCGTGTTCGAGCTCCCGGGCTCGCTCCTCAGCGCCCAGGATCTTGGCCTCCATCTCCTTCAGCTCGGGCGTGACGAACCGCTCGGCGTTAGTGAGCGTCTGCTTGCGCTCATAGTCCGACGGCACGGCCCCCAGGTTGGCCTTCGTCACTTCGATGTAGTAGCCGAACACCTGGTTGTAGCCCACACGCAGCGACTTGATGCCTGTGCGCTCGCGTTCGCGGTGTTGCAGTGCAGCTATCCACTCACGCCCATGCGCGGCCGCGTCGCGTAACTCGTCCAACTCCGGGCTATAGCCGCTGCGCATTATCCCGCCGTCGGTCAGTTGGGCCGGCGGGTCGTCGGCCAGTGCGCCGCGCAGACGCTCGGTCAGCTCTGGTAGCTCGTCCACCTGGGCTGTCAACTCGACCAACAGGTCCGCCCGGCACTCCCCAAGGGCGGCCTTTAGCCCCGGCAGCCGCTCGAGAGAATCCGCCAGCGCCCGCAGGTCGCGCGGATTAGCTGTCCGTGCCGTGACCCGCGCCGTCAGCCGTTCCAAATCATAGACCTGCCGCAGACAGTCGCGAGCCTCCCCTGCAGCCACCACGCCGTTAACCAACTCCTCTACGGCGTCCAGACGGGCCTGGATGTCCGCCAGGCTCACCAGCGGCTGCAGTAACGACTGGCGTAGCTCTCGCGATCCCATGGGCGTGCGCGTCCGGTCCAGCAGTCCCAGCAGGCTTCCCTCGCGCCGCCCCTCCAGCAACGTACGCTCTAGCTCCAGGTTGCGCCGCGTCTGGATGTCTAGCAGCATGAACTGTTGGGGCGAATAGGTCGAAAGGCCCGCGAAGTGCGGTAGGCCGCTGGGTCGCTGGGCCTGGAGGTAGCGAAGCGCTTGCGCCGCTGCCTCCTGCGCCGCGGGCATTCCCTCGCAACCGTAACCCGCCAGGTCAAGGACTCCAAAGAACTCGCGTAATTCTCGCCCGGGGTCAGAGAAGGGATTCTCCTCGGCGACGGCGATACTGGGGCCTACCAACTCGCTGATCGCGACCCGCAGTCCCTCCTCGGTCCCCAGCTCGGGCGACAACAGTACTTCCGCTGGCTGCAGACGCCCTAGCTCGTCCAGCAGAGGGCCCAACACGGCCCGCTGAGTCGTGCCTTCGGCCTCGGGTAGCAGGTGATTCCCCACCCCACGAGCCCTCGCCACGGGCTCCTCCAGCTCCGTCACCAGAAAGTCACCCGTGGACACGTCCACGACCGCCAGACCAAAGCGGGCGCCTGCACGCGCCACCGACGCCAGGAAGTTGTGCTGGGCTCCAGGCAGCATATCGTCTTCCATCACTGTGCCGCGCGTAACGACGCGTGTCACCTCGCGCCGCACGAGGCCCTTGGCCCGTTTGGGGTCCTCGGTCTGCTCTACGACGGCAACGCGGTAGCCCTTCTGCACAAGCTGGCGTAGGTAGCGGTTCAGGGCATGGTGCGGCACGCCGCACATCGGGATGCGCTGATCGCGGGAGCACTCGCGCGAGGTGAGGGTGAGCTGCAGCTCACGGGCGCCAACCTCCGCGTCATCGCCAAACATCTCGTAGAAGTCGCCCAGTCGAAACAATACGAGCGCCTCCGGTAGCTCCTGCTTCACACGAAGCCACTGACGAAAGAGAGGAGTAAACTTGGTGGTGTCAAGCTTGCTCGGCATGTTTCATCCTGAAAGCCGGAGCGTCGGACCCAGCGAGAGGCAGCCCAAGTTAATGCTAAGCGGCCTCAGCCTTATGGTCAACCCCGCGCAGCCTTGACGCTGCGGTGGGACGCAGCGAGAATGGGTGATGATGATCGCCTGTCCCGCTTCTGGAGGTCGGGAGGCTCGAAAACCTTTGAGCATCGACACGGCAACTTATGCTTACCACCCCTCAGCACGCCTATCAGCACTGCGAGACCGGGCCCTATTGCAGCCGACGGAGCTGTTCGCTGACGCATGCTTGCGCCCTTACTACTACCTGAAAGGCTGGAGGGCTGCCAGGTCTGCATCCCTCGCTCTGCGCAGCGCCGCCGGACTGGCATCGGTGATTCGCAACATGCCGGTGCGCATGGTCGCGGGCGAGCTTCTTGTGGGGGAACACGGCAACACTAACGACCTGATCAACTTCCGACCCTTCCTTGGCCCTCAGGACGTTGAGCGCCTCGAAGCCAGCGCGCTCACCCAGCAGCAGAAGGACAATTTCGCTCAGTGGGCGAGGGAACAACCCTTCGCGTATCAGGCCCTCGCGCCCGTGGCTGAGCATCCGCCAGAACTGCAACTTGCCCAGGAACGGGGCGTGGTCGCCGTCTGGGGCACGGACCTGAATCACAGCGTCCGCGACTACGCGAAGGTCCTCCGGCTAGGCTTCGCGGGTCTCCGCGGGGAGGTCGAGGCTGCCTTGGCCGCCCTGCCCCTGACGGACCCGGACACCGCGTGCCGGCGGGCCAACCTGCAGGCCTGGCTGGGGATCTGCGATGCCGCCATGGCCTTAGGCCCGCGCCACGCCGCAGAAGCGCGCCGCCTGGCTAGTGCCTGTGATGACCCACTCCAACGCGCCGAGTGGCTGGCAGTCGCGGAGGTCTGCGACCGCGTGCCAACGCACCCGGCCCGGACCTTCCGAGAGGCCTTGCAGGCGCTTTGGTTCGCCCACATGATCACGGTGTGGGAAGACGGAGTCAACGCCAACAGCCTGGGACGTCTGGATCAGTATCTGTGGCCCTACCTCGAGGACGACCTGGCCGAGGGGCGTATCACGTGGGACCAGGCAGCCGAACTGCTGGCGGCCCTATGGGTCAAGCTGTATCAGAGCTACGACGTTCAGCAGGTGACCCTCGGGGGATGCCGGCCCGACGGCTCCGATGCTACGAACCCGCTGAGCTACCTGGCGCTGGCCGTGACAGAGGGCCTGGGCTTCATACGCTGCCTGTCGGCCCGTCTACACCGGGACACTCCGCGGGCCTTTGTGGCCCGCTGTATTGACCTGGTGGCCCAGGGTGGCGGCATTCCCTTTCTGTTCAACGATGACACGCTGATTCCGGCATTGGTATCGAAAGGAATCCCTGTAGAGGACGCACGGGACTACGCACCTATCGGATGTATCGAGATAACCATACCGGGCAGGGCCAACCCGCACGCTGTGAGCCACTGGATCAACCTCGCCAAGTGCCTCGAGCTGGCGCTTAACGACGGCTGCGACATGCTTGACGGCACCCAAATCGGCCCCCGGACGGGCAGTCTGGCCGACTTTGGCACTCCCGAGGACGTCCTGGAGGCCTTCCGCCGCCAACTCAGACACTTCGCGGACTTGGCCGTGTACGGCTCCAACAGTGCCGAGCTCGCGCATCGGTACCAGTACCGCCTGCCCTATCTTTCGCTGCTGACAGAGGACTGTATCGCGCGCGGCCTTGACATAATCGAAGGCGGAGCCCGCTACAACTACCACGGGAGCGCAGCAATGGGGATCCCCAACGTCGCTGATAGTCTGACGGCCCTGCAAATAGCAGTGTTTGAGGAAGGCCTCGTGGCACGGGATGAGATGCTGAGCCTCCTGCGCTCGGATTTCGCGGGCCGCGAGGACCTGGCGACCTACCTGCGCACGCGGCTGCCTAAGTATGGCAATGATCGCCCGCTACCCGACGCCTACGCGGCACAAATCACGCAAGAATATTGCAAACTGCTCGGATCCTATCGCACAGTAGGCGGTGGTACCTTCTTCTGCCACTTGTTCACCTTTACGCTAATGCTCGGGTACGGCACTAAGACTGCAGCGACGCCGGATGGACGGCGATGCGGCGAACCCCTCGCCTACAGCGTCTCGCCGGTCCAGGGCCGTGACAAAGAAGGCGTGACGGCCCTGATCAAGTCCCTCAGCCGCCTGCCACACCACCTGGCGGCCGGGAGCAGTGCGGCCATCGTGGAGCTTCACCCCAGCCTGCTCCAGAACAGCGGACGAGAGGCCTTCGTAGACCTGGTACGCACAGCCGTCGGCCTGGGGGTGGGACAGATGCAGTTCAATGTGGTCAGCGCTGACACGCTGCGCGCTGCTCAAGAGCACCCGGAGATCTACCGCCATCTCTGCGTCCGGGTAGCAGGGTTCAGCCAGCAGTTCGTACTGCTCGACCAAGCAATGCAGGACCACATCATCGCTCGCACCAAGCACTGGTCTTAGAAGACCGGCCTGGCGGCTGGGCCTTCTTCAGGTGCAGCAGTCTCTATCATCCCTCTGTGTGTCCCCGGTGTGTCTTCCCCTCGTCCGACGGTAGGTGTCCAAAGGCAAAGTCCTGCGATCAACAGGGGATAGCAGAGGATGGGTCCCTCTGCCAGTGGTGTCATAGCCACTCTATTGGGGCCAGGACGTGTTTCTGCAGCATGTTGGGCTAAAGGAGAAGGTCAATCCAGACAAGCGTGTCCACTATGTCCAGAAACATCTCCTCCCAGTGCGCACCAAGGCCTATCGCTGCCAAACATTCGCTGAGCCGTACAGCAGGGGATAGTGCCCATGCCTAGGAGTCAGTTTCCCTAAACGCGAGTGGTCTAGACAGTCAAGGGCCAGTAAAGCCTCCTGGTCCATCAAGTCTGCTGGCGCCGCTCAGCGCCCTTGCGCATGGGCCCCCAGACCTGTCTCGCGGGTACTGCTCGCTCCACAAGTTGCAATACAGGCCGCCATCGAGAAGGCTCCTATGGGCGATCCGCGTCCAGTGGCGTACATCGTACAACTCACAGAGTAGCCTCTTCTCATCACTGTGCCCCAAGAAGTCGAATAGCCGGCGTAGGGCAGGCGGCTTAGTCAGAAGTCCCTGGGTGTACAGCCAGGCTACTCATGATTCATTTAGCACTGTCAAGACGCGCTCTCGCGGGGTCATGGCTCTGGGACCACCGCCCAAGGCGCCCAGCGTTCCGACCCGGCTCTTGGTTCGCTGCAGCTCTTTCGCCCGGGGAAGGCTCTACCTCCGCCACGCGGAAAAACTCCCTGGAGGGGCTCAGGGCATTGTTGTCTGCTCACTGATTCTTGGCCAAGGTTATTTAATGGTCCGCTATTGCGGTTCATCGCATAAATGGGGCATTGTTGTCTGCTCACTGATTCTTGGCCAAGGGGGGGACTCGCTGTGAGACTTAACCGCTCGACGCCTGTTTCCCTCGTGCTGGGGCTGCTGCTGACCTATACCTGGGCACTGGCTCAGGACATACGCGTCACGGGCAGTACATCAACTGTGGGCGCAGCGCGGATTACCTTTCTCGCCTCGGACCTGGTGCGTCTGGAGTGGTCCGAGAGCAAGCAATGGGCTGACTGGCCCTCGGCGGTGGTCGTCGGGCGAGACTGGCCCGCTGTGAAAGTTGCGGCGGAGAAGGAAGATGACAGCACCGTGGTGCTGCGGACCGAGCGCCTGACCGTGCGCTACAGGCCGCCCGAGCGCTTCTCTACAGAGAATCTCACAGTAGAATCACCGCTCCTGGACGGACCTTGGCATCCTGGCGACCCTGACCCAGACAACCTCGGGGGCACGCGCCACAGCCTGGACGGTGTACGCGAGACTGCTCTGCCACCGCTGGGCCAAGGCCTGCTAAGCCGCGCCGGTTACTTTTTCCTCGACGACTCGAAGCGTCCCCTCATCGACCCGAACACCGACTGGCTGTCTCCGCGCCC
>JAKORR010000981.1 GCA_029777735.1 Armatimonadota bacterium
ATGAGCGTCAGGGTGCCTACGAGGAAGCACTGCGAGCTTACCAGAGAGAACTGGCCCTGCGGCGGGGTCGCGACGAGGGTGAGGTGTACTGCGCCATCGGCAGGACCTATGCGCTCATGGGCAGGTTGGATGACGCCTCGGAGGCACTGATGAGGACGCTGCGGATGGAGGAGCACTGCGTCGAGGCCATGTACTGGTTCGGCCAAGTCCTGGTGGCTCAAGGCAAGTACGAGGAAGCAGAGAAGATGTTCGACAGGGCCCGCAGTACGCTCCAAGACTGGCAGGACGCTAAACGCCGCCTGGAGTCGGAGCCCACCTTTGCTGAGGCCGAGTATGCCCGGACCACCAATGAACCTAAGGTGGCGCAGACGTACTACTGGGCTGAGCAGTTCGGCGCTGTGCTCTCCATGTGGCCGGATCTCAACAAGGCCCGTGGCGACATGTACTTGGCCTGGAAGCGCTGGGCCGATGCTCGTAACGCCTACCGCAAGGCACTGGCCAGAGATGAAGGCGGCAACCCCGATGACCCCGACGTCTACGTGAGGATATCGAGGGCTTATCTAGGTGACGCCAAGGAGGTCCTCGAGAAGGACGGTCTGGTCTACACTGCCCACAGCGTGACACTAGACGCCATCAAGGCGGCGAACAAGGCCATCGAGTTAAACGCGAAGTATGCACCGGCCTACTGTGCGCTGGGCGAAGTGTACGCTTTCCAGGCTGAAACCTTCATATCCGATCCCGAACGAAAGATAGAATCTCACGCCTTCGAGCAAGCGATCGAGCAGTTCAAGCAGGCCCTGACGCTAGACGAGAACTATGTCGACGCCCTGCTTGGTCTGGCCGATGCCCAAGTAAACCTGGGACACCAGAAGGAAGCGGGTAGTGCGGAAGCCGTTCAGGCTTACGCGGAGGCCGTGCGGGCGTTAGAAAAGGCTGTTACCTTGGCCCCCGAGCGCGCGGATGTCCACGCCGCACTGGCACGGGCATATCTGGCGGCGGACCGCATAGACGAAGCGCTGGCTGAAGCCGACGAGAGCCTTAAGCGCGATGCCAAAAACGTTGTGGCACTCAACACGGCTGGGTCGGCGTACTACTATCGGGGCCAATTGGCCCAGGCGGCCGAGTACTTCGATCGGGCGATCAAGGCCGACCCCCGCTACGCACAGACTTATGTGAACCTTGGCAACACCTACTTCCAGATGAAGTCCTGGTATCGCGCCCGGGAAGCCTATCGCCAGGCGCTGGAACTGCTACCCACCGCCAAGATAACCACCCTGGCCCTGCAGCGGGCGCGAATCTATTATGCGATAGGTCTGTGCTACGACCAGACACTTGACTATGACAACGAGATTGAGGCGCTGTCGGAGGCGATCTTTCTCGACGATACTCTCATCGACGCCTACCTCCAGATCGCACGCGCCTATGCCGCGCGCGGCGATGACCGCGCAGCGGAGCAGGCCTTGCGGATAGCTGTGCAGAAGGCCGCTACGGACGAAGATCGCGTTCGAGCGTATGTGCAGCTTGGCCAGACCCTCGAACAGGCACGCAAGCTGCATGACGCGGTCGCGGCTTACACGGCGGCTGCGAACATCGACGCTAACAATCCCTTGGTGCAGGATGCGCTGCAGCGACTGCGAGTTCAAGCCCAGGCGTCGCAAGGGTAAGCAGTGGTGGGTGGCAGTACTGGCTGCGGCGATAAGCCTACCGGGGAGCCGGCAGTCGCTGGTTGCCGCACCAGTGCAGGTCCAGGAAACACGTCTCGACAACGGTCTGAGGCTGATCGTTCGGCATAACCCTGGGGCCGCCACTGTAGCGGTAGCCGGTGCGGTGAGGGTGACCGCTGCGCAGGAACCTGAGGGCCAAGAGGGCCTCCGGCAACTGGTGCAGCTCAGTTTGACCGGTGGCGCAGCAGACGCCGGGGTTTTAACTGACACTCAAACGCAGGGGGATTTCGTCAGTATAATGGCCAGGGCGCCGGACCGGGAAGCACAGGCGGCGCTCAAGGCGGTTGTAGACCTGGCATTGAAGGCGCACTTTGATAGCGCGACGATACGTGGAAGCCAGCGGGTGCTCGAACGCATGGCCCAAGCCGAGCAAGAGTTAGCCCTGATGGCAGCCAGTAGGGCCGGGCGCGAAAACCTCTACCCCGCCATGGCCCGGTACGCCGACCCGCGAGCGGCACGTCTATTGCTGGCGCCCAGCATGGTGCAGCGCTTCTACGACCAGCATTTCGTGCCAAACAACCTCGTGTTAGTCGTCAGCGGGCCGATGGACCTGAAAACCGCGCGGGCCCTGGTGCAGGAGCAAACGGCTGGCCTGCTACCGGGCAGGAGTACCGAGGAGATAGGTGTGGTGTCGGCACCACCGCGACTGGGTCTCCACCGGATGACCATGAGGGGCACAGACTCGGTGGTATGGGTAGGTGCTCGTGCTCCTGAGCCTGGCACACGAGACTACCATGTCGCTGCGGTGACTATGGCGATCCTCGGCAATGGCATGGGCTCCCGGCTCTACAGGCGCCTGCGCGAGGAACTGAGGCTGGCCTACATGCTCGGTGGCCAGGTCATGTCCGGTCGACTGTGGCCCTACATGTATGTGGCCTGCACCTGCGATAGTGTCAATGTGGACCGTGCAAGAGAGGCGATCGAGGGAGAGGTGGATAGGCTCAGCCTTGAACGCGTGTCCGCAGCCGAGATTGAGCGGGCGCGGGAAGTGGTGGCCACCCAGTTGCTCAGCATCGAGATGAGCAACGCGGCGACCGCAGAGTACCTGGCTGGGGCAGCCGTGCTGGGGCCGGCTTCCGAGCCGGTGGTACAGCCACGAGAACTGGCGGCGCAGATACGACAAGTTCACGAAGAACAGGTAACGGATTTCGCCAAAGAATGGTGGACGCGGCGTGTCACGGTGCAGTTGATCGGCGAAAAGTGACCACTCCGGGGCAAGCAGTAGTCTGGAGGTGACCAGAGGCGTGACAAGCAAGCTGATGGCTAGGCTTTGCATACCGGTTCTATTTTTGGCCGGGGCGGTTTGGGCTCAGGAAGACGTGTGGATGATAGGCTACGATAGCCAGCGCACTGCCGTCAGTCCCTTCGATTTCACACCACCTCTGGCACTGATGTGGCAGTTCACCAGCGAAGAGGCAGTCCGCGAGAGTCAGCGGCAACCCGGTACCAGAGGTATCGAAGGCATGATGGGCATGCCAGGAGATCCTGGAATGCCGATGGTGGGAGGTATGCCCGGCGCCAGGCGAGGGGGTCTGGGTCCTGCAGGCATGCC
>JAKORR010000982.1 GCA_029777735.1 Armatimonadota bacterium
ACCAAGAACGGTCGCGACAGCAGGTCAAAGCGCCTGGGTGTCAAAAGGCACGGCGGTCAGGAAGTGACCATTGGCACGATCCTCGTCCGCCAACGTGGCACGAAGGTCCTGCCGGGCCGCTACGTAGGCCGCGGCGGTGACGACACATTGTTCGCCCTGGCTAACGGCGTGGTCAAGTACGACCGGACCCGGGAATCGCGCGTCCGCGTCCATGTTGAGCCAGTGGCTAGGTAGGTCGCACTCGCCCAAAAAGAGAGACCCTTTGTGGAGCCGATGCCCAAGTGCATCGGCTCTTGCATTTGCGAGAGGTAAGCAGGACAACACGCTCCGGCCGCGAAGCCTACAACAGGATGTGCGACCGCAATCGAAGTTTTGCTCGGCGCGGTAGGCGTCGCGCTAAGCTGCACGTTGGGCGAAGGGATCCATGCCGGTAGGGAGGTTTAGACAGTGAGTAAGCCAGGGCTTGGGGACCTAATCACTGCAATGGTGACACCTTTCAGTCCTGACGGTTCGGTGGACTACGACAGGGCCGCGGAGCTGGCCGCTAGGCTGATCGCCGAGGGATCGGATGGCCTGCTCGTCACTGGTACAACGGGTGAGTCGCCGACGCTGAGCAGAGATGAGAAGCTTCAGCTCTACAAGACCGTAAAGGAGGCCGCAGGTTCTGTACCGGTGCTGGCCGGCACCGGGGGCAACAACACCGCCACGAGTGTAGAGCTGACCAGGGCGGCCGGCGAGACCGGCGTGGATGGTATCCTTCTGGTCGGCCCCTACTATAACAAGCCTTCGGCGGAAGGCTTTTATCAGCACTTTCTGGCCTGTGCTCAAGCCACTGAGCTACCGGTGGTACTGTACAATGTGCCAGGGCGTACAGGCAAGAACATCGAGGCCAAGACAATCCTGCGACTCGCCGAGCATGTGCCCAACATCGTGGGTGTGAAGGAAGCCAGTGGCGATCTCAAGCAGATAACAGCCCTTTGCGCGGGAAGGCCTGAGGGATTCGTAGTGTGGAGCGGCGATGACGGGTTGACCCTCCCGATCCTGTCTGTGGGCGGCGAGGGCATCATCTCCGTGGCCTCTCACGTTGCGAGTGCACCGATGCGCGAAATGATCGATGCCTTCAAGGCGGGCGATGTCGCGAGAGCGGCGGATCTGCACTGCAGGTTGAGCCCTCTGTTCGACTGTCTCTTCCTGCCTTCGGGCAATCCGCCATGTGTCAAGCGAGCGCTGGAGATCTGCGGGTTCCCAGTGGGCGGTCTGCGTCTGCCCATGGTGCCAGCTAGTGATGCCGACACCGAGGTCATTCGCAAGGTGTGCGAGGAGCTAGACTTGGTGAGATGATACAGGACGAGGGGCTCGCAAGCAGAGCGGCAGTTCTGGAAGAAATCGCCGCCGAGGTGCGACAGTGCACGCTGTGTGATCTGCACCGTGGACGGACGCACGCTGTGCCGGGAGAGGGGCCGCCAGACGCCCGTGTGATGTTTATTGGCGAGGGCCCAGGGCGTGAGGAGGACGAGCAGGGCCGGCCCTTCGTCGGGCCGGCCGGTCGGTACCTGAACGCTCTGCTGCAGCGCGCTGGTCTGGTCCGAGAAGAGGTCTTCATCACGAACATCGTCAAGTGTCGGCCACCGGGCAATCGCGAGCCCACGCCCACGGAAGTGGAGGCCTGTCGTTCCTACCTTGACGGGCAGATCGCTTGCCTGCGCCCGCACATCATCTGTCTGCTGGGACGTCCCGCGACCGCTACACTCCTCGATCCCTCGGCGACCATGGGCAAGATCCACGGCAGCCCCATAAGCAAGGACGGCTTTACTTATATCCCCATGTATCATCCCGCTGCGGCCCTGCATAACCAGCGGCTGGCTCCCGTGCTTACCGAGGACTTCACGCGCTTGGGACTACTTCTGAGAAGACTGCTGGCGGAAGAGTGACGGACGCACCTCTCCTCTCCCCCAAGCGTCGAGCCAACGCCGCAGGGCCTCGAGGGTACCTTCCTCTTGGCCTTGTTCGCAGAGAATACCACCGCCGGCGGCGACCAGTTGTCGGAAATCCTCCTGCGCGTTGGCTACAGCCGCCACTTGACCGCTTTGCTCCATCACGTACTGCGCTGCCCTAGCGCCCGTCATTGAGTCCTCCACATACAGCACAGTAGTCCAGTCCAAGGAGCTGCCCTGGAGATGCGGATGCAGTCTCTCCGCCCACCAGCAGCCGAGGACCTTATCCATGCCGGCAGGCATGACGTCCACGCCCTTGCCCTGACGCACATCCACTGGGTAGCCGGCCAGCAACTCGCGTACCTGGCCGACGAGCCCAGCGACCTGCTCATGCCCGCCCTGAAGCGGGAATACTGTGTAGGTGACCAGTCGATTGCCGTATTCCTCGAGGATGGGGCCGTCGAGCCCCACGGCCAGCCGATCCCGGAGGAGAGCCACCATGTCCGGCCTCACTTCCTCTGCAAAGGCACGGCACTGCGGATTTATGATGACCCGGTTCTCGTCCGGCAGCCACGCGCTACAGCCAGACTCCGCCAGATGATAGCGGGCCGGGCCCCCCACGATATGCCCTATCACCGCAAGTTGGGCCGGCGGGCGGTTAGTCAACAGATGCACACCTACCCGTGCCCGTTCACACTCAGCCATCAGCTTCGCGAAGGCCTCGCGGTTCAGGGGCTGCCTGGGGCGATCGGCAAAGGGCCAAATACTGCCTGCCGCACAGTCGTCGAGATCAAGAAACAACAGAAGACGCGGTGAAGACACTACTACCATCCCTCGCGCTGGTAGAATTCCACTACGTGGGCACGCAGGTCCTCAATGGTCCGCACGTTTTCGTCCAAGAGCGAGTGCGCGAAGGCGGTAGCATTATAGAAGCGCGACCGGTCGATGCCAAAGATTTCCAGTTCCGAGGCCCTGTCGTGGGTCTCATCCGACGCTCGCCACCGGAAGGCAAGGGCCAGCCCGATGCCTGGCGCACGCGCATACAGGTGCGTCAGCCGCCGCTTCCCCGAGGCACCATCCGCAAAGGAAACGAAACCAACGAGGCCCAGGCGAGCCAGCAGTTGGGGGTCCACAAGGAGCGGTTCGGCTCTAAGCATCTGCTCAGTCTGCTCAAGCGTATCGGCGTGAAGGCAGGAAGCAATACGGCGGTTGCTGTCCATCAGCCGGAAGAAATTGCGCACGGTGATACCCCAGATGTACCCTCGCCAGCGGCCCTCGCCAATCTCGTGCGCCAGGTAGCATTCTGGCTGCGTAGGCGGTCGCCGCAGGGCGCTCTCGACGACCGAGGCCGACCGGGCCAGGACAATGCGCTCGCCGGGGGGCAGAAGGCAGAGAACGTTCGCCAACACTGTCGACTTGCCCGCGCCACTGACGCCGGCACCCATCAGCACCGATCCGCCCTGCGCTATAGAGCAGAGCATGAAGCCAACGATTTCCGGGTTGAGCGTTCCGGCCTCCATCAGGTCGACGAAGCTCAAAGTACGCCCGCCACGCTGATTCAAAGCCTGGATCTCTGCGAGATTGTTTCTCTCGACGTCGCGCATGTACTTCTCCGTCATGAAGGCTTTTTCCTCCAGCAGAAGAACACGTTGCCCTATGGCGGGGCAACCTGTATCAGGCCTGGCATTGAATCAGCGACAACAGGATGATAACCGATGAACGCCTTTCCGCGCACCCCATACGTGACGCGCGCCGACGTCGATCGGTATTTACTGGCACTTCCGGACGGCGAGGTAGCCTGGGTCTGTCCCCCTTCGCAAGTGGGCGACTGGATAATCCTGGGCATCGCTGAGAGCCAAGAGCACACGGAGGCCTGGGACCTGACAGCCGCCCTGTGGGAAGGTGACCTGTTTCGGTTAGTGTATGCAACAAGCCGCGAGGGACAACTGCTCGATGCGTCTGCGCAGGAGGCCTGGGCGCCCGAGCTCAGGCCTCGGCCGGACCTCGCCGAGCAGGCACGGGAGTGGATCACTTACGCCCACGACCCGCTACGAGATGTGGCCTTGGCGACCTTGGCCCAGTGCCCGGAGCGACTGCTTGACTTGATGCCGCCGTTGGTCGGGCCCGGCTTCGTCCGCCCGTCCGACCCGTCCGTGCCGCCGACGCTTGTGCAGCCCGACGGTTCGACACAGGTTCTGGGAGCACTGCCGATAGGCCCCGAGGACAGCAGACGCTACGGGCTCCTCTGGGGCGACGGACCCGTGCTGCTGATCGGCTGGAACGGCGGCTCCTTTGCGTTGATTCAGGCAGTGGGTGAGGAGATCTCGCGCCTCACTTGGGCTAAAGGTTGCCTGACACTAGAGCCCCGGAAGACGCCGGAGGCCCTATTAAAGTTCCTCCGCGTGGCCCGGCCGGTCGAGGGGGACCAAGCCCTGGACACGGGCCTGGACGCTGCCGACAGGTTGCTACCCCGGGCTGTCGACAGATCCCTGCGGCTAGCGCGTTTCACCTTCCGCGGCCTGCTGCCCCGGTACGGCGTGGGCATCTATGACGAGCCGAGACATAACTCCTTTCCTCCCGCCACGTTGTTCCTTGTTGAGAGCCTGCTCCTGTGGGGTAAGGTTGACGAGGCGAGCCGGTTCTTGTCCGCTTATCTGCTCCGCTACGGGCGCGAGGACGGCGCATTGGACTACTACGGTCCGTCGCTGAGCGAGTACGGCCAGTTGTTGGACTTGACGGCCCGTCTGATTCAGTGGTGCCACAGGCGGGACCTGGTAGAAGGTTTGGGCCAGATAATTGCACCTTTGGCCCGACGTTGCGCCGAACTTGTCTCCCAGAGCGCTGCGGCGGGACAGGTGGTACCGGGGCTGCCAGAGGCAGACTATCATGCGGACGCGGACGCGCAGAACCGCTCATACGCTTCAGGCTACTTGTGGCTACTGCGGGGCCTGAGAAGCCTGGCCTCAGCCCTGGCGAAGGTCGATGCTCCAGGGATAGCCGATTGCGTGCCTGAGGCCCTCGTGGGCGATGCGGAGCTATCATCACTGGTCGCACCGGCCCTCACTCCGGTGGGAAAGACCGGCTTTCTGCCCGCACTGGTAGGTGACGACCACGTTATACACCGCATGACGGAGAGCCGCGAGGCATCCTACACGAACTACCGCTTCTGGCCAGAGATGCTGTCTTCGGGACTGATGCCAGACAAGGCAGTGAAGGCGATTCTTCAGTGGCGCCGCGAGCACGGGGGCGAACTGGCCGGGATGACGCGATTCGCTGACTGGCTCGATGACTGGCCCGTGTGGAATCACGCGCTGGGACTGCTACAGGTGGGCGACGGTGACACCTTCACGATGCTCTTGTGGGCACACCTGCTGTATCACCAAATGCCCGGCTGGTGGCCCAGTTACGAACAGGTGGACATACTGCCCGACGACCATGGCTGGCGCCAGCAGCGCAACGGACAGGTAGTACCCTGCCAAGTGACCGCGGCGCTGATGCTCCGCGCCGGGCTGCTCTGGGGTGACCGTGACGGGCGAGAACTATCCGTGCTGCCGGCCGGGAAGCTGCTGCTGGATACGCTGGGCGGGAAGGTACACGTCCCTCCGGTGCCGACGGGGGCAGGGCCTGCGGGCTTGTTGTTGCGCGCCGAGGATGACGGTGTGGCGGGGACGCTGAGGGTACGCTTGTGCCCTGGAAGGGATTGCCCGGTAGTGATTCTGCCCCGAGGCAGTGCGGCAAGCGCGGCCTACCTCGAGCCTGACGGGCCCGTTCCTGCAGCGGGCGACGAAGTGTGCTGGGAAGAGCCCCCCGTGTCGCCCAAGGCACAGTCCGTGGCCTTCAGGCAGGAGGGCAACCGGTGGATAGTCGAAGACGTCGGGCAACCTGGAGCGTGGGTACGGTTTGACTTCCGGCCTGCAACAGACATTTGAGCTTGGGCCACGAAGCTCAACGCCACAAAAGCAGCCGCTGTATCTACGGGATGGCCAACGCCCCGGTCTGCGGTGATAGCAGTGCTGTGGTTGCGTCACGCTGCACTATTATCCTTCTGCACCCCGGGCCACTGTCTCCCCTGCGTCGACAGGCCCAGGATCATCCCCGCCCCTAGGGCTGCCAACGCAGCTGATAGGATCCACGCGGGGGCGGCCCCCCGCTCGTCCCATAGCCAGCCAACCATCCAGCTTCCTGGGAGCATCATGACGCCCCCAAGTGCCCGATAGGCCGCCATCCCCGACGCTCGCAGTCCCGTGGGCAAAAGTTCAGCCACCAGCGCCCGCACCGCCGACCCATCTCCCGCCAGTACCACACCGTAGACTGCTACGAGGCCCACTGCCAGCCAGGGCGGCACGGCCCAGGCCAGTCCGAGGCAGATCAACGCATGGAGGAGCATAACCAGAAAGGTGGCCCGGCGCGCTCCAATACGGTCGGACAGAGCCCCCGCCGGCAGACCCGCCAGCGTGTAGACGACGTTGTGCAACAGGTACACAGCGGGCACAAGTGCTTCGGCGACACCAAGCTCCTTGGCGCGTAGCAGAAAGAAGGCATAGGTTACGTTGCCGACCGAGAAGACAGAATAGGCCGCCACGAACCACCAGAACTGCCTCGGCAGACCCTTCAGCGAGACGGGCTTGCCAGCCGCAGCCCTTGGCACAGGCGGTTCCCGAACGACCAGCAACAGCAACAGGACGGCTGCGACACCCGCAATGGCCGCCAGAGCAAAGGTGATACGATAGCTATGTGTCGCGCCGAATAGGGCTATTGCAAGGATCGTCCCGCCTATGGCGCCCGCGCTATCCATGGCCCGATGTAGTCCATAGGCCTTGCCCCACTGCGCAGCGTCAACAGCATCGGCCAATATGGCGTCGCGCGGCGGCGTGCGCAGCCCCTTGCCGAGCCGGTCGCCCACGCGCACGGCTAGCACCTGCCACGGCAGCACCGCCAGCGCCAGCAGCGACTTCACCAGCGTAGACAAGGAATAGCCGGCGACCACCAAGGGCTTACGCACCCCGAGTCGATCTGATAGCCAGCCGGAAAGCAACTGGACAAAGGCCACGGTGGCTTCGGCCAAGCCCTGGATGAAGCCAATGCTTGCCATCGACATGCCCAGAACGGAGGCCATGAACTGAGGTAACAGAGCCTGCAGGGCCTCGGAGTGCAGGTCGGTGAAGAAACTCACCCAGCCCAGGCCGACGACAGTGCGCCCATGCCAGGCCCTTGCGCGAGAATCGGCCGTGGCCTGCGGCTCTGGTTCTTCGCTCAAGGCTTAACATCTCCCCTGGCTGCAGCAGTAGGCGCGTCATCGAAGTGTAGTTGTCTCATCCGTTCCCGGAGTCGTTGGGCGGCCGAAGCCACCGCACGCCCGGCGGTGGTCCGATCGGTCACATAGAAGAGGCCGCACAGGGCACCTTTGAGTCGTAGGTTCACCCAACCGTCGCGGGCGACAGTCTCGCTGCGCTGATTGTCTAGCAGGTTATAGATATCCCAAGGACCGTCTAGGGCTACGCGCAGGCGGAAGCTCTGGGACACCTCGGGGGCCTCGTAGAGCATCGGCGCCAGGCCGGCTTCATACCGCCATGGCCACTTGGCCATGTTCGAGCCGTCCCAGGCCACGACAGTGTATCCGCCAGGCACGAGAAAGACCTGGACCATCAAGCCAAAATCCGCGTCGCAGACGGTAGGCAACGCCTTGGCCCGCGCCAGAGCCCTGGCGACCGCTGCGTCGAGCTGGCTGGTTAGGATGCCCGCGCCAGACGTGTAGTGCAGGTATACAACCTCGCCGCGGCCGCAAGAGAAGCAACTGACGAGCGGGCCCTTGTCGGTGCCCACAAGCGTCTGTCCACCCTCGCAGCGCGTCAGGGGGTGAGGCAGCTCGAACTCGCTCCCAAGGGCGAAGTTTTCGCCCCAGTCCCCAGCAGCTTGCGTGATGACGCACCTCTTGTCGTCCGTGTAGCTGATAGGGCCCAGGCCCAGTAGCTTGCCACCCTGCGGG
>JAKORR010000983.1 GCA_029777735.1 Armatimonadota bacterium
AGGAGAGTCTAGATCCATGAAGCCCGTTGCTCTGCAACTGTACTCGGTTCGCGAAGCCGCAGCCCAGGACTTCCCGGGGGTGCTCAAGAGAGTTGCCGAGATCGGCTACAAGGGCGTGGAGTTCGCTGGTCTGCATGGGATGGCGGCAAGCGAGGTGCGCAAAATCGTTGATGATCTCGGCCTACAGGTCGCCAGTGCTCACATGGCGATGCCCACGGCGGATAATGCGGCACAGATGATCGAGGAGTGCCACACGTTGGGCGTGACCAAGCTGGTCACAGGGCCAGGCGGCCCCCTTGATACCATGGCGAACGTGCTGGCCGCTGCGGACCGGCTGAACGCTGCTGTGGCCGCGTTGGAGGGCAGCGACATACGTCTTGGTCTGCACAACCACTGGGCCGAGTTCGAGCCGGTCGAGGGTAAGCTGCCGGAGGATGTGCTGCTGGAGAAGGTCCCGGGCATGTTCGCGCAGCTCGACGTGTACTGGTGTGCGGTGGGTGGGCAGGACCCGGTGTCCACGGTTGCTCGGCTCAAGGACCGAATTCCGCTCCTGCACATCAAGGACGGCATGATTGAGCCCAGGCAGCCGCACACAGCGGTGGGGTCGGGTGTGTTGGACATACCCGCCATCATCGGCGCGGCGGACGAGAACGTGCTGGAGTGGCTGATAGTGGAGCTTGATTCCTGCGCGACGGACATGTTTGAGGCCGTCGAGCAAAGCTACAGATACCTGGTGGACAACGGGCTGGGCGAGGGCAACCGCTAGACCAGCCGAGGCGTGGGGCTATCGTGGGAGGAGCAGTGCAATGTTGAGACCCTCCAGGGGCTCGTCAATCGCAACGGCGCACGCCTTTATCTCGACTACGGCAACTTCTTGGATAAAGTGGCTCGATATGTGCGCCGGGCGTTAGGGTCTCAGGTATAAGTGTTTGGAGGGTGACCTGCGGCGCCTGCTGGAAATTTACCGCGGCGTGCCCAAGGGTCTAGTCATCTACGACCCGGCTGCGGATGACTTACGCTACGCGGCGATCACGCTGGCGGGGGCGAGGATGATCTGGTGCTGTCCGCCCAGCGGGCTGCGGGCGTTCAGAGGTGGAACATCGCCGAGATGGCGGACCTCAAAGGGTAGCACCTGTTCGCGTTGATACAGCTCCACGTGGCGGCCGAATCGGTGAATGTGGCAGCCGAACGTGAAGTGCGGGTGGGGGAGTTTGTAGTGCCGGACACGTACCAGTGGTTCACTGTGTAGTTCGACTGGTCTGGGCCGCCAAGCCTGCTGGAGACGCGGGTGTTCTGGTACGGCAAGGTGCCGGTGGTCATGGACCGGATCGCGCTGTTCCAGATAGCCGGGAAGTAATATTGGGTCTGGCGTGGTACGCGGGCCAAGCCGGTGTCTGACGCGGTGTTAGAGGCCCAGCCCGGGCGGCGGCCAGTGCGAGCGGTAGTACTGCGTGCCGAAGCGGTCCAGATGCTCGGTAAGGAAGAACATGCCGCCACCACGCCAGATGTTGCCCGCTGCCAAAAAGTCCGCCACGGCGCAGCGCAGACTCGTGTCGCGCGGGGCTGTGGCCGGGTCCACGCTGGGGCTCAGGAAGATGAACCACAGGCCGTCGCTGCCGGTGGACGGCACGGGATACAGGTACAACTCGCGCTGGAATCTCACCAGGTTATCGGAGGATAGCTCGATTTCCTCAAGCTGTGTATTGAAGATCCACGATACGCAGGTGACGGCGCGGAAGGGCTTGTCAGGGAAGAATCGGCGAAAGAAGTCGACGCCGCGACGCAGGGAGTCGCCACACTTCTCGGGCGTCATGCCGCCGCCGGCGGGGATGTGCATGTCCAGAATCAGGTCGCCCTTGGCAAGCACACGCTCCCACTCGGCTAGAGGCAAACGTACCCGATGCCTCACGGCCATGCCTGCGGGGGAGATAGGGTAGCCAGTTACAGCTTCATCGTCGTAGGTGAGGGTAGAGGTCCAGCTGCACTTCTCGTCGAATACGCCGCCAGCGCCATCTACGTAGCCTGCACCATTGAATCTCACGCCGTCGGGCGCCAACGCTATTACGTCGCCGGAGGCTCGCCGTCGGTAGACTTCGACGCCTCCGTGGTACGGTTCGATCTTGTACTCCATGCGCCCCAAACGAAAGAGCCGTCCGGCCGGATAGTGCCGCATCCAGTAGATGGTGTTGAGCGTGACGCCCAGGCGTCCACCTGTCATCCGCGCGTAGTTGCCCGCCACGCAGGAGACCTGGAGGCAGGTGTCACGTGTGACATCCTCGGGCACACCCATTGACCGGTGTACGGCCAAAACGCGCGGTATCATTGCCATTGTGACCAGAATATAGAAGGCGCCACCTAACTCACCGAGGGCGGCTTCCAGCGTGGGCCACTCGACCATGCGGTTGTAGTCGGTGTGCTCGTAGAGGAGCCGGTAGCAGTGCCAGGCCAGGTGCAGCAGGGCTGGATTCCGAGCAATGTGGCAGGCTGCCTCCTGCAACGCCGTCTCGGCCTCTGTCCCAAAGCCACACCACTTGCTGTGAAAGCTAACCTGGTCGGGCTGGAGGAAGAAGGGAAGCTCCGGGCCCAAGCTGGCTTCGGATTCGTCCCAGTGAGGCTGGAAGACCTCAAGGGCCTCATCTTCGTGTAGAGCAGCGAGAACGTCTTCAAGCTTCATAGGGTGTGCTCCTTGGGACTGTACCGTGTGTCGCGGTTTCGGCTCGGGTCAGCCTGAGGGCAATCGCCTAAGCCCTGTCGGGCACTCGCCAGTTGGCGTGCCAAACGGAGTTAGGGGGAGGTGGTTCCTGGCCCACCCATAGGTCCTGCATGGACCGGAAGTTCTTGACGGCCGGGCGAACGACGGTGTCCCAGAGCACTTCGACGTCCTCGAAGGTCCGTAGCCTGTGCTCGGGACGCTCGCGGTCATAGGCATCGAGCAGTTCGTGCGCCTTCTGGCCCAGGTATCGCACCTCGTCGGCGACCATGCGTTCGCCCACGCGCCGGTTCGACTCTCGCACGTTTTCCCCCATGGCAAAATGCAGGCCTGGCTCGCCTTCGGGCGGCACGCGCGAGAGGTCAACGCACTCTGGATTCAGCGCCCACAGCAGCGAGGTTTCGATCTTGCCCGCGTGATCGCCGCCGCTCTTGCCGTCGCCGTCGAAGCCGGGCTGGTTTGCCTCCCAGTCTGGAAGGCCGTACAGCCGCGTGCCGATGTGGGGCTGCACCAGGTCCAACATCGTCTTTAGGTCCTCCCAGTTCGGCCCATAGTGCCCAGTGATCAGCAGGGCCGCGTGGAAGCCCATGGAATCCGCTGCCCGCAGGTGATAGCAGACATTCTTGAAGTGCTGCCAGGGAGGCAGACTTGTGAGCCACGTCCGCTGAACTTCACCGACGCGCTGGCAGGCCCAGGCCGCATAGCCACTCAGCTCATGGACGTGCCAGTAGTCGGGCGGCGCCACGATGCCTCCGTGCGCGCGAGCGGCCTCACAGGCGATGCCGTAGGCCTTGAGGCCGTCCAGGCCCAACGTGGCGTGCGGTCCGTGCGGCTCGCAGATACCGTAGACCAGGTAGAGAAGCGGACACTCGGCGAAGGCCTGCTCCAACTCGTCCGGGAACAGGCGCTCCCAGCGGACCTCTCGTCGTTCAGGGGCCATAGCTATCACCTCGAGCTGTAGGCGGTAGGCGCCCGGCGCTTGGGGCAAGGCGCTCCCGGAGCCCCGCCGTCGGATTCACTCGGCTTTCTTGACCTCGATGACGCCGATAGGCTTCATCTCGCCGACCTTGCCCTCGACCACGTTGCCCTCCAGCGACACTGACGCGTCCGGTTCGTCAACCTGAAAGCCCACGCAGGGCTCATCAGAGTTGCTCACCGGGTACCAGAAGTAAGCGTGGTTGCTCCAAAACACAACACCGTCGCTGCCGTGGCTTGAATGGAAGGCGATGGGCGCGTCACGCACGACATTGTATTCGACAATTGTCCCTAGAATTGACGGCGACGTGTCGCCCTGGGCGGCTTGGCCCTTCCGGCTGACAATGATGACGCCGTCGGTGCGGTTGCGGATGAAAGAGTTGTGGCGCAGTACGTTGCCCAAGGCCCGCGGGAACTCGATGGGGAGCTTGGGGTCGTCCCCGCTGGTGACCAGCGCCCCGGCGCTGCACTCCTCGCTCCTGTTGCCCTCGATATGATTGAAGAACAACGGGCTGAGGCCTCGGTTCCAGGTGCGCGGCATAGAGCTGGCCAGTGTGGTGCCGTTGGAATACAGGTAGAAGGCGGGGCGCCGCATGCGGGCGATGCTGTTACCCGCCGCGATGTTCTCCATGCAAGAAATCCACAGTTGGATGCCCGTCATGCCGTCGGGTGTGTAGTTGCCCACGATGAGATTGCGGTAGTAGCCGGTGCCCACAGTGACGACACTGTCGGCGGTGGGCGGCGTGCGCCAGGGCCGCTCTATCAAGAGGCGCTCGCCCTCACGCCTCACGACGCGGCGGGTCTGCCCTTGGCCGGGGCCACTGAGGACAGAAACGTAGTACTCCGTGAGGGCAGGCTCTACGGGATGAGTGTCGTCATGAGGAGGCCAGTAGGGCGTCTCGTTGCCCGCGGCGTCGTGGGCCAGTTGCTCG
>JAKORR010000984.1 GCA_029777735.1 Armatimonadota bacterium
ACGCTCCAGATACGCGGTGGCTGGGGAGCTGTAACGGTAACCTTGGATTCGCTGGTCTGGGTACCGACTACTGCCACGATCCTGCCCTCGCCGGTTTTCAACGCGTGGAAGACGCCTACCCTGGGCGGCCCCATGGTGCCCACGCCACCTTCTACGACCCAGGTTGGCGCAAGGCTCGACCTCACCGAGCCAGCCCACATCATCACGGTGAAAGTTTGAAGCGAGCCGGGATCGAGGCTGAACTGGTTTGGCTGCACTGTGATCCTGTCGGGCACAGCAGCACTGTCCGGAATCAGGGCCACGACAACCTCGGTCTCCTGGCCCTCCACCGTGGTCACCGTGAATTGTGCCGGCCAGTAGGCCTGTCCCACGCTCGGCTGGACGGTCACCTGGATCTGACCGGCCGGCAGGTTTTGCAGGCGGAAGGCACCACCAGCGCCAGCTTGCTGAGTCACACTTGGCGGGTTTGCCGACACCTGGGCACCGGGAATAGCGACACTAGTGTCCTGGGCACTTACCACCCACCCCACAATGGACGCCTTTCCAGACGGAGGTTCTGGCTGGTCCGGCCTTTCCAGAGGAGGTCCCCCGTCGCCGCCACAGCCGGCAAACACCACGGCGAGACAGATTGCGACACAAGCGATTTGGCTTGCTCTCGTGGCTGCTCTCATAGCACACCAGCCTTTCTAAGGCTTGATCGCATGCCTAGCGAAGGAGACTCATCGGGCGGATCCCCTGTACAATACTGCCATCTTCCGCCCGGGCACGCAAGCGCACCAGGTACACTCCTCGCGGCACTGGCGTTCCAGCATCCCCTCGCCCGTCCCACACTACGACCTGCTGTCCCGAAGTCATCAGGCACTGCTGCTGGATCCGTCTGACCGTCCGGCCGGCGATGTTCAGCACTTCGACATCACAATACGCCGGTGCCGACAGGGAGAACACAATCTCTGCCCTTCCCCGTCCCGGCTGCACCGACATACTTGTCACCGCCAGGGCCGGCGCGCCTCTCCGAGTCACTTGCAGCTCCAGCCGCCTTTGCATCGTACCCACTATCTCTACCCGCCTCTGGCGGCGCAAATCCACGCTTCGGTTATTGTCGAGATCGCGGAGTATTATATCATACGCGTCCGGCACGTCAGCGCCTATCTGAGCCTCAACCCAAGTTCTGTCCTCACCTGTGGCTGGCAATAGCGCCAAACGCCACACGAGACGGCTTGCAGGCCGCAGTGCAACCGCCGCGGCAGGCGCCGCTTCGTTCTCGAACCATAGCCGCGGGCAGCCAGGCGCCGGTGGTGGCTCGAGAGCCGCGGGCACCGCTCCCGCCGCGCTCACACCCGCGAAGTTATCCGTGTCCTTCCCACGCGCCCCCACAGCGGCCAGCCCGATCTTCCAGTCCACTGTCGGGATCTGCTTCGGCGTCTGTACACTGCTGGACGGTGTCACCGCGGCCACCTTCGCTGGACCGGCGACGCCGGCGAGCTGAGCAGCCTTTGTGCCGTCGGGTCTACGGAAGGTGATTTTGCATTGCCGATCGACCTTCAGCCAGAAGCCCGACCAGGGTGGAATCAGGGTGGATCCTGTCCAAGTGGGCGATAGGAGCTTGTAGGAGAAGCTTACAGGATCGAACAGGTGGGCCGCCGCGCTCAGGTAGCCGTCCTGTTCGGCGGCCAGCAGACTCATGACAACTCCGCCGACTTCCACCTGCGTAGCGCTATAGTCCATGGGCGCGAAGTAGGGATTGCCCAGCATCTGCCAGCCGGGTCCTACGTTGAGCGAGAGATTCCCTGCACTGGCCGTCTGTCCTATCATCTCGAAATCCAAAGGCTTGTCGAGCCACACCCACAAGGAACGCCCGAGCACCAGACGCACCAGGTCGGGTAGGGTCTGACCAGCTGAGGCCACTAGGTATCGCTCGTTGGCCTGATCCCAGGCCGCACAACGGAAAGCGCTGTCCGCGCCGAAGAGAGAGGACGGGTCGCCGTCGGTTGGCACCACAGGCGAACTGAGCAGCCAGGTGCCCGCGCCGAGCGTCATTGTGGTATTGGGTAGGCTCTGCACCGGCCCAGCCACCTGGACGTTCTCGTTTGCATTCCCAGCGGCATCCACGGCCACCACGGCGTAGTAATAGTCCGTGAAGTCCACCGTCTGCGCGTCCACGTACTGCTTGACCCTAGGGTCGGCGATCTCGTGCAGCGGATCTCGACCGCCCACCGAGTCGAAGGGGTACTGATCGCGGTAGATCCTGTAGCCCGTGCAGTCTGCAGGCGGGCTGTACGACGACCAGGACAGCACAATGGCGCCACCGTTGTCGCCCGGCACGTCCCGGGCCGTAAGCCCCGTGACCACCGGTGGAGGCAGATTGTCCACGGCTTGCACCGGTCCGACGGGTCCCGCATAGCTCACGTTGGTGCCGTCGGAGGCGCCGACGCGGTAATAGTAGTCGACGCCATCGTCGACAGACTTATCCTCGTAGAAGTCGACCCCGGCCTTTACCTCGCCGATCTTGGCGAAGCCACCGGAAGTACCGGTACGGCGCTGAATTGTGTAGGACTTCACGCTCTGGCCGCCAGCGCCATCGTCCAGAGACAGGCCCCATTCCAACGTGATGCTGCCGCCGTCGTCCTGGGGTGTGTCGTAGGCTCGTAGATTCGTCGGCGGGCGTGGCGCCAAATCTATTCCCAATGCTCTAGCGCAGTTGATGCGACCCGACCCGAGCTTGCCCTTGTAGCCTGGATTGAGCCTGTCGATGTCATCAGCCGTTGAGACTATCCGGTCACGTATCTCGTCAGGTCCATACGACGGATGGAGAGCCTTGACCAAGGCAGCAAGACCGGCCACGAACGGTGCCGAGAAGGACGTCCCTGTGTTCGAATAGAAGTAGCTGCCAAAGCCCGGAATGGCCGGGTCGTAGTAGGCAGGGCCGTAGACATTATCACCGGGCGCGCTGACGTCCACAAAGTGCCTTCCCGTCGACCCGTCATAGTTCGAGTAGCTGCCCTTGCGGTCGTACTTGTCGGTGTAGGCGACTCCAATCACGTAGTTGTCCGTGAGCGGATTGGGACCCTCGTTGCAGACGGGCGAGTACAGCTCCGTGTCTGTCAGCTCGCGATTGTAGTTGCCTGCCGCCGCCGTCACGACAATATCCTTCTGGTGCGCCCTGACGATGGGGTCGGTGAACAGCGTACTCCAAGGGGCGCCGAGGCTGAGGTTGATGACCTCTGCGCCGTTGTCGATGGCGTAGATAATCCCGTCCACTACCGTTTCGTAGTCGGTTCCCCCATCGTCCGGGAACACCTTGACGGACATGATACGCGCGTTGGGGTAGACGCCGGCGGTGCCCCAGTTGTCGTAAACCTTGGCAGCCGCGAGCCCCGCGCTCAGCGTGCCGTGCGATGCTTGCTCGTCGGCCACGCCGTCAAAGTTCTGGTCCTCGCCGTCAGGCTCCGGCTGAGGGTTGTTTGCGTTGTTGTAAAAGTCCCACCCGTAGACGTCGTCTATGAATCCGTTGTTGTCGTCATCGATCCCGTTACCTGGAATCTCGTCGGCATTCACCCAGATCCGATCCACCAAGTCCGGATGATCCAGATCGACGCCCGTATCCACGATCGCTATGACACACTTCCGCCATGCATCCGGCTCCATCGCGTCCCATGCCCGCGGCGTCGCGATCAAGTCGTGGTGGTACTGCTTGCGGTAATCCGGTGTATCCGGTACGTAGGCAGGATAGACCAGATAGTCTAGGTCTGCCGCTTCCACGGCGGGATTCCGCCGCAAGAGGTCCAGGGTCTGGTAGAGGCGATCCGGCTGGACCTTGATCGACACCATCCCCAGAGTGCGCCAGAACCTCGCCAGGTCCCCGCCAAGCACATGCTCGAGAACGACTTGGCCTCTCAGCGCCTTCTCGACCCAGTCCCATCTCAGCTTGACTATCAGACGATCGGCACGCGCCTCCACTGGGCGTGTCACGAGCACACCGTGGCGATAGATCTGGAAAGGCCGCGGGCCGGACACTGTTACCGTGGGCCACCTGGGATGATCCGCAGCCGCAGGCGCGATCAGTGCCACCAAGGCCACGGCAATCGCTAGCGTCCCCACCGACGCCTTTCTGAAGTGAGATTTAGCTATCGCCATGATAACCGCAGTCCTACCCTTCCCCTCAGCCCGCCCACAGACCCAAGCAAAATAGCCCCTCGGTCACCTCCGGGCCGAGAGGTCGTCGCGGCAGAACGGACTATTCGCCCGGACTTCCGCGGCGGGACAGGCAGTGTACTGGACAACAAGGCGCCACCCCCAAAGCGGGCGGCGCCCTTGTGATACCACTCAGCCCTTGTGCCCACGGCCCAAGCTACCTGCGGAGACTGACTGTTGTCACCGAGGACGTCTCCTGACCGTCCGCAGCCCTGGCCTTGACCCGCACAAGGTACATGCCTGCGGGCACTGGAGTGCCGCCATCGCCGGCGCCGTTCCAGTACGCGGAACACGATCCAGCCGCAGCCTCCCGGCTCGTTGCCAGCGTGCGCACCCGGCGCCCGGCTATGTTGAGCACCTCGACGTCGACGCTCGCGGGGGCCGACAGGGTGAAGACCACGTTCACCCCGGCGCCGCCCGGCCTTGCGGATAGCGACGTCACCCGCAGCGCATCGCTCCCAGACACAATCTCGATAACGAACGTGCGCTCCGTCTCACCCGGCGCGGGCCGGAAGCGATATACGCTGTTGGTCCGCAGGTAGAGCCGTTTGCCCGTTGCCTGATCCACCAGCACGGGACGCACGCCCGCGGGGAGACCCGATAGGTCGGGCCAGGTTATCTGCACTTCCTCACCTGCGACGCCCGCAACCTGCACCCGCGCCTCCCATCGCTGTTTCTCCGCGGGGCCGACGAAGCTGGCAGCGGCTGGACCGTCTACCCCGGTGTTCACGAAGTACAACTCCACTCCGGGCTCGGGCCTCGGCGGGCTTACCAGCTTGTTCAGCGTTGCTGCCGCGGTGCTCACACCGATGTAATTTTCACAGTCCGCCGTGTTACCGCTTCTGGCCACGAGCCGCAACTGCCAGTCCACATCGATACTCTTCGGCGCGCTTGCGACCCTCGCTGCCGTCGTACCCGATGGGAGCAGCAGATCGCACGGCTCCATCGCCTTGAACCAGAAGCCCGAGTTTTGCCTGACACTCTTGCCCCCGAAGTTCGCATACTCACTGACGAGCTGGTAGGCGTTGCTGGCCGGGTCCCAGATCCACGCGAAGTCCAGGGTTATTCCCGCCTTGTTCGACTCCGGCAGCCCGTACAAGGTTCCTCCCGCCGAGACCTTCAGGCCCTCCCAGCGCAGGTCGCCCGCGAAAGGATTGCCAACCATGTTCCACCCCGGCACAAGAGCTACGGTGAAGGGATCCTGCGTCACCGGATCGCCGGACAGGTTGAGTAGCAGCGGCTCATCCACCCTCAGCCAGAAAGCCCGGCCAGGAGCCTGCTGCAGGTAGGAGTCGTTCGGATTCGCCAGGTAGGTGCGGTATGAAAGCTGATAGGGGTCCCACCTGGCAAGCTTTAGCTCAGTCGGGTCGAAGCCAAGCAGCTTCGCCATGTCTTTCTCCCGAGTATTCGCGCCCAGGGCCACCATCAGCGTGCCAGCCGGCAGGCTTACAGTGAAGTTGGGCGCCGACTGCACCGGCCCCACGGGTGTGACCTGCTGCAACTCGTTGTCCTCGTCGTCATAGGCCGTGACCGCGTACCAGTAGTCGACCCCATCTGTCGTGCCGCTGTCCAGGTAGAAGCACCGCGCAGGATCGCCCTCAATCTCGTCAATCCGGGTGGCTTGGCTGATACGTGTGAAGGGAGTCTCGGACCGGTACACGCGGTAGCCCATGAAGTCGGGGGACGCCGTGTAATCCGACCAGCTCAGGGAAATCGCGCCACCGTCATCGGCTTGGTTGTCCACAGCTTTGACATTCTCGACGGCAGGGGGTGGTAGGTCATCCCGGGCGATGGCCGGGCCCACCGGCGCGGATTCGGTCTCGTTTTTGGCGTCGCGGGCCGAAACCTTGTACCAGTAAGGCACCTTGTCCTGCACCGTGACGTCCACGAAGACCAGTGGCTCGCCAACAGGCACCCGTACCTTCTGGGTCCAGTTGCCTAGGGGCTGGTCCGCACCCGTGTCGTCCTTCTGGTTGTCGCAGCGGTAGACGACATACTCGCGCACGTCGTTGCGCCCGCGCCCGTCATCAAGCGATTTGGACCAAGATACCGTAATGCTGCTACCCTCATCGTTAGGCGTGTCGCCCGCCATCACAGACCGCGGCGGCCCGGGTGGCAGGTCCAAACCAATGGCCTGGGGCGTGTTAATCCTCCCAGCGCCCAGCTTGCCCGCGTACATCGGGTTAACCACGTCGATGTTGTCGCACCCGGCTTTGATCTGTTCGATAAGATCAAGAGGCGTGAGGGCCGGGAACTGCGCGGCCAACAGGCTTGCCAAGCCCGCCACACACGGACAGGCCATCGACGTTCCGCTCATCTTCCCATAGGGCTGCGTGAAACCGTTCGCCGGGTCCTGAATGTAGAGGCTCAGAATATCGACACCTGGCGCGGTCACATCTACGAAAGACTTAGTGCTCGAACCGTCATAGTTGCTGAAGTCAGCTTTCACATCGTTCGCGTCGGTGGCTGCCACGCCCAGCACCCAGTTGTCCACGGCTGGGTTTGGACCATCGTTGCACACCGGCGACTCCCAGCTCGACCGGTCATCCGTGAACTCGTGGTACTCGTTGCCCGCGGCCGCCACAATCACAACTCCTGCGGCCCGTGCCTGCTGCAGCGGTGCATCCCACAGCGACGTGTACATGCCGCCTAGGCTCAGGCTGACGACCTTCGCACCGTTCGCGACCGCGTAGTTGACACCCTGGATTATGGTCGTCATGGGCGCCATCTCGCCGTCGTCGGGGAAGACCTTACAGGTCATCAGCTTGCAGTTCCAGTCGTGCCCGGCAATGCCCACTCCATTGTCGGTTGCCGCTCCGATGATGCCCGCACAGTGGGTGCCATGGTTCCCACCGAACTCACCTATTGGGTCCGTCGGGTGAGGCGCCGGATCGTTGTCGTTGTTGAGGAAGTCCCAGCCATTTATGTCATCAATAAAGCCATTACCGTCATTGTCAATGCCATCTCCCGGTATCTCATCTGCGTTCACCCATAGCCTTCCTGTGATGTCCTCGTGGTCCAGATCCAGCCCGGAGTCCACTACAGCGACAACCACTGTCGGCGAGCCGGTGGTCATATCCCATCCCAGTGGCGCGCTCACCCGCAGCCAGTGATACTGCTCACTGTAGCGCGGATCGTTGGGCTGGCGGGTCAGGTAATACATCGCATTTGGGCCGGCATCTGCGATCCCAGGCTGGGCTAGCCATCGAGTCACGCCTGCCGCCACGGTGGTGCCCCCCGGCAACGACACCACATACATTCGGTAGTACGGGAGGGCCTCTAACACCTGGCTCTGCTGTCGGGCTAAGAGCTGCTCGAACTGCTGTTGAGTGACGCCCGGCGCAAGCCGGATCACACACTGACCCGAAACACAATCATCCCCGATCATCCCGGGTCTCCGCAGCGCCATTGATGTTTGCACGCCCGTGCGGTAAGACTCGGTTCGGAACTGAGGGGCGGCGAGCATCGGTGTGGCGATGGAAATCAAGGTGAGGATGGCTACCAGCCGCCCTGCTGCGATAACTTGTCTGATAGGCATTACCGTGGTCCTCCCATCGGCATGCTGCCGTGTGATTCAGCCGGGCTTGTCACCTACAACTCCACAGGAGGGATTATAGCCCGACGCCCCGGCTTTGCATAGGACCGCACCCCCAGTGGCTAGGGGCGCGCCGACTATTCTGTCACCTCAAAGCTTAGCTCTACCCCCGGGGCCGTCTCGTACCACAGCCCCAGTGTGCCCTCGAGCACTAACACCTCACCTGTTTGCTTCGCTCTAACCCGCGTTGTCCCCGGCGGCACTGTCACCCGCCATATCACCTTATCCTGGCCCACTTGCATCCCCGTGGCGATGAGCGGGCTATCCCAAGGGATTGGGGCGAGCGTCACGCAATGCCTCTCCCCACCGCCTAGCTTCCCGTTAAGCACTGTGAGGCACTGGTCAAAAAGCAAGTCATGCGCGTCGGTGCGGAATTGCGACGGATCTTGGTCATCGCGCCACCGGTCTGGGTTCCAGAACAGAAAGTCCTGGGTTCCCGACAGCGCCAGGTGGTAAATCAGTTCCTGATAGTAGTCGTTGTCGCGGAAGGCGCTCTCGGCGAAGTTCTTGTGTGACACCCAAGCTTGGAAGGGCACGTCGCTGGAGCGGCGAATTGCGCGCATTCCATTGAGCTCCCAGCGCAACACTGCAAAGGGCGAGTTGCCGTAGGGCGTGTCGCCCGCCAGCCTGCACTGGGCCAGTTGTCCGATTCCTCCGTAGAAGGCCCTGCTGCCGTGAGTGCCGCAATACGCGAGGCTGTACTGCAAATGCCCATTTAGATCCGGAACTGCGTTCTCGTGCGTCATGATGACAGCGCCGTAGTTGCTGGCCTTAACCCGGGGGTAGAGTTGGCGCACAGGGTCGAATAGGCCACGGTTGAGTGCCTCGCAGACCCGCCGCCCCATCACAGCGTTCCAGGTTAGGTACTCCGTCCCTTGGCGCCAGTTAATCACTTTCTCGACATCGTCGAAGCCCAGCTCCTCCTTCAACTCGCGGCTGCGCGGGTCACTGCCGATGGCCCGTATGTTGTCGGCCTCGAGATGCCAGTTGGATAAGCCACCCTCGTAGTCGAGCACCAGGAAATCCAGCCTGCCGCCAGCCGCCTTGTAGGCCTGGAAGAACTCTAAGGCCCTGCGCCGGAGCTCGGCGACGCCGTTGTCGAGCCAGGGACCCGCAAACTGGGTGAGCTCGCCTTCTGGCGTCCGGCAGCGGTCCTCAGGGTGGTTGAGCAAGTCCTGGGCCATATCCCACAGGAAGACCGCCGCCATACCTTCGGGCTTGGCCTTGCTCTCCTCAGCGGCCTTCGCTGGGTCGGTGTCCTTGGCCACCCAGATCATCCGGGTCACGTTGACACACCCTGGCGCCGGAGGCGACCAGCACACCGACCTGATCGATCCTTCCAGCTTCTGCCAGGGCAAGCCCTCGTTCAGCGCCGGGCCTGCAGTGAGCAGTGCGCCAGTCAGCAATACGTAAGATCTCAGCACGAGCATGCTTCTCGCTTCCTAAAGTCCCCTTCCACTCTGCGTGGCACGGATCCTTCCTCGCCAAGGTCAGTTGTGACAGTGGTTCAAGTCAACGGCTTTATGGGCTACAATCGTCCGAACTATCAAAGCTGGGTCTTCACGGACAGCCGAACTGTGGGCCGCCAGTCGAGACAAGAGTCATATCTGGTGGCGGCAGGACCCTGACGAGTCTGTTGTATTGTGCTTTTGGAGGCCACCACGTGTCACAGCTTTCACCAGTGCAAGCGAGAAGTTATCTTTTGGTGCTGGCCATCGCCTTCCTGTTCATTTTTTCCGGCGCAGGGGCACAGCAACAGTTCGTTTTGCCCTTTCTGCATGCCCACCTGCCCTGGCCAGAGACCTGGGCTGCCCTCTGCTTGGCAGCTGTCTATGTTGGTGAAATGCTCTTTCGCGTGGCGAACTTGGCCGTGTGCGGCGGGTGGTCTGACAACCGGCTGGCAGTGCTCGGTTCGATGACCTATGTTCTGTTCCCGGTTGGTGTGGGCGCTACTTATTTCACCAAGAGCTTTCCCCTGCTGTTGCTGGTCGGACTGGTATGGGGCTGGGGTGGTGCCGCAATGTGGACAGGGTCGAGCATGCAGGCCCTGCGCTACGGAGAAGCACTCAAGGGCCAGCGCTTGGGCTTGGGCGCCGGTCTACTGTACAGTGGCACAGATATAGGCTTTCTTATAGGCGTCATTGTGCTGGGCATCATCCGCACGCACACGCCCCAGGCTCCCTACATCCCCTTCTTCACCGCGGCAGGCCTGACGGCCGTCGGCACACTACTGCTCTTCACCCTCAGGTCCGGGGCCGAACGAGTCACGGAGCCGGTGACCTGGGAGACCTTCGTGCAGACCACGCGACGGATGAAGGTCCGTACTGCCAGCTTCCTCATGTGCATCGCCGGCATCGCCTTCGGTACCATGCTGGGCCCCTTGGGCCGACACATTGAAGACACTTACGGCCCACAGTGGCTCTGGATTACGGCCTCCTTCTACCCGGCGGCCCGCATGGCCATCTCGCTGAGCGCGGGCTTCTTGTCGGATTACCTTTTCGCGGGAGTGCTCATGGCGAGTGCCTTCACGCTGTCAGCCGTGGGCCTCGCCATCGTACCCCACTGGCACTCGCCGGCCGCCATGGCTTTGGCCGCCTTTGCCCTGGGCCTGCTGCAGGGGACAGTGCCTGTCGTGGCGACTGCCATGATTGGGAAGTCAGCCGAACACACCCGCCGTGCCCTGCCGCACGCTATCATCTTTAGCTTCCGTGACCTGGGTGTCACGACAGCGGTGATGGGTTCTGTCTTCGCCCACCAGTGGCTGGGGCGCTTTGAGCCAGTGTTCACCACCTTCGCCATCATCTTCGGTGTGTGCGGCGCCGCGGCTCTCTTACTTACCCGGCACGCCGACGAGAAGCTCTAACCGCCCTCTGCAGGTTCCTGGCTCTCCAGCAGGGCCTTGGCCCTTCCGTGAAGACGACCCCAAAGTGTCCAACTAATACGCACCCGCTCGGCCATGAACCGTG
>JAKORR010000985.1 GCA_029777735.1 Armatimonadota bacterium
GCGGGGCAGTGCAGGCAGAGGGAGGTGGAGGGCGGACGCTGTGTGGGCTCCGCTCGGGCTACGCCCTCCCTCCGCCCACACTGCAGCAGGGAGGCCGTAACCCTCTCACTCTCACTGGTCTAGAAAACGGGGACAGGTGGGTATCAGTAACCCAATCGAGACGTGAGGCACAAGCCTCACGATGCGCTTCTCAAAAGGAAACGCGGCCCGCCGCAAGGCGAGAGTCGCGCAACTTTGCTGTTCATTGTGGGTGGAACCTTGCGGATCTGCGCTGAGTCCAACACGCGAGAAGGCGAGGATGTGGTCCCGTCGAAGGGTTTTGGTGTATAATAGGCTACCCTCTTGCGGGACCATGATGGGCAGCCAACAGCCGCCATGATGCTTAGGCTGTTGAAGGACAGGCCGGGAGATAGGACTTGATGTTAGTGCGAGCGGCGGAGTATATTACTTGAAAGACCCCGTGGAGGGTGGTCAAACCGTGGCACGACTTGTACTAATCGCCTTAGTCGTAGTCCTGAGCCTCCTTGTCCTATATGGGTGTAGTAGTGGAGGCGGTGGCCCAAAACTGACCGGCACCGATGTCGGTAACATAGAAACCGGCGGGGATGGTGGTGCGACGCCGCCGACCAACGGCGGAGGAGGTACCGTCACACCTCCATCTAGCGACAGTGGCAGCACCACTCCGCCTCCGCCTCCCTTCGGGGACGACGGCACAACGATCGGTGACGGCGATCTGACGCCTCCCAACCCGCCTTCCATTCCACCGACTGACGGCGGCGACACCACACCGCCAGATGAGCCAGTTACGCCTCCGGGCGACGACCTCAGCCCACCATCGCCGCCGATACTGTGACAGTGGTCGGGATAAGCTCTGCCGCGAGGCGGGGCTGGAGACAAGAGCTCCTGGCGTCTGCTGGCTCGCCTTGAGGCAGCAGAGGTGTGTAGTGGTTGTTCTTTGTACTGAGGATCAGTTGACGTCTCATCTGCGTTGTGGCTACACTATTACTGTCATTACTGTCCCGCGGAGCCGGGTGTTATAGAGGATTGGCGGCCTCCGTGGTTTATCGTCTGCAGGAGTGGTTAATCGGTGCGACTTCTCCCCGTTGAGCTACTGGAGAAACTGTACGGCACACGATATGGCATTGTCGTGGTGACCGCGAAGCGCGTTATGAGACTATGCGAGGGATCAACACCGCTCGTGGAAACGGAGGCGCATAATCCTCTCACGATAGCTCTGTTAGAGCTGGCGGCTGGAAAGATTCATCTTGTGGCGCCGAGCTCACCTGCTTCTGACGAGACCTTTGCCGAGCAGGACACAGTGGAAAATGCCGAGGCGCAGCCCGACTCCACGGCGGACAACGAAGAAATTGAGGCGGCGGAAGCTTAGCTAACCTAACCGGCCTTTGTAAGACCGAGGCCATCCGGCCGTCGTCTTGAAGCACCATGTACCAGGCTCCCGACTATTATGCTGTGCTCGGTGTCAGTCGAGACGCGTCGTCCGAGGAGATAAGGCGCGCCTACCGCACTCTCGCCCGTCGTTGTCATCCCGACGTCGCCCATGACGACCCCGAGGCGGAAGAGCACTTTAAGCAGATCACCCAGGCCTACAGGATCTTATCTGACCCCGACTTGCGCGCGCGCTACGACCGCACTGGCAGTATCGACGGGGTTGAAATGGTTTCTGACGCTCCCTTCACCGATGTCTTCGATCTGATGGACTCCATGTTCGGGTTTGCCTTTGGTGGGCGGTCACAAGTCGGGAGAGCAGCACAGGCGCGCGGCCGCGACCTACAGATCGAGGTGACCGTGACCCTGGAAGAGGTGCTGACGGGCACGACCCGCGAGGTGCGCTACCGACGCCTGGCCCAGTGCGAGTCTTGCAATGGCAGCGGCTGCGCCAGTGGATCGACGCCCACGAGGTGCACCTTCTGCGGAGGAACCGGCCAGGTGCGGCAGGTGCGCGATGCATTCTTCGGCCAGATCGCGACCGCTGGGCTTTGCCATCGGTGTCGTGGCCGTGGGTACGTCATCAACAATCCTTGCCCGGACTGCCATGGTCGAGGCGCTCGTGAAAAGGAGCAGACGCTCCAGGTAGAAGTGCCTGCTGGTGTCGAGGATGGTGCCAGCAAGGTCCTGCGCGGCCAGGGCCACTGGCCGGCCGAAGGCCAAGGGCAACCCGGCGACCTTCTGGTACGCATCACTGTGGCCGAGCATCCCCGCTTCGTGCGCCGCGGATCAGATCTATACGCCGAGCTGCCCCTCAACGTGGCTCAGGCAGCCCTCGGCGCCACGCTTGAATTCGAGGGTCTCGATGGCCCCCTGGAAGTCAAGGTGCGCCCTGGTATCCAGGGAGGCGAAGAGGTCAGGTTGCGTGGTCGAGGCCTACCTCACGGCCAGCGTGGGCGTGGTGACTTGCATCTCATCGCCAAGATCGTAGTGCCCCAGCGTCTGACCAAACGCGAGCGTAAGTTGCTGGCTGAGCTGGGCGAACTGTGGGCTGAAGGCCGCTAGTGTCCCTGGCGGGCCACTCTAGCCGCTGGCCTCTCTCCTGACCTCTCGACGCTACGCTGCCGGAGACGGTTCATGCGCAAGGAAGATTGGCTTTACGTTACCGTCCGCTGTTCACCCCAGGCCGCTGACGCTGTCCATGTGGTGCTGCTTGAACGCAGCGGCAACCGAGGCACAGTGGAGCAGACAAGTGGCGATGCCCTTGTCGTCGGCGCATATATTCCCCTGGACGAGAACTGGAGCACAAGGGTCGGCGAGATAGCAGACTGTCTTGCAGCTCTGCGTGCTCTTTTCCCTGACGCCGTAATCGCTGGGCCAGCTGCTACGATTGTCGCTGACAAAGAATGGTCGGAGGCATGGAAGCAGGAGCACAAAATCCAGCGCGTTGGCCGCCTCGTGGTCAAGCCCACGTGGGCGACAATGCCGCCTCTCGGACCCGGCTGGGTGATTATCGACCTTGACCCAGGAATGGCCTTCGGCACCGGAGGTCATTCTAGCACCCGTCTGGCTCTCGAGGCCCTCCAGGCTGCCCTTCGGCCCGGTCATGTTCTTGCGGACGTCGGCACAGGCACAGGTATTCTGGCTGTTGCTGCCGCACTTCTTGGGGCTTCACGAGTTTACGCAGTGGACAGCGACCCCTTGGCCGTCAGATCAGCGCGTGCCAACTGCCGCCGCAACAGTGTCGAGGCCGTCGTGGAAGTTCAATGCGCTGATTTCTTGACCGAGGTTCCCGGCGATCTGGACGGCATCATCGCCAACATCTCGCCCCACGCCGACGCAACCCTGGCTTCGGTAGCGGCACGATACCTCAAAAGCGAAGGGTATCTGATCCTCAGCGGCTTCACGAGCCAAGCCGAGCCCGAGCTGTTAGAAACCCTGAGCGACGCGGGTTTCGAGGTGCAGCAACGTTTTGCCGAGAGCGAGTGGGTATGCCTCTCCTGTGCCCTCGGCCGTGCTCTGTAGCTTCCTGGCCCGGCGGGGTGCACGGTGGTCAGGCCTCCAACCTGCTCCGCTAAACCTGGCGAAAGGCCTTCTGCGCCATCTGCAGGAACTCGGCGTTATTCTTAGTCTTGCGCAGACCCGCCAGCAGTGTCTCCGCCGCGTCCGGACTTTCCATCGCGGCAACAGCACGCCGAAGCTGCCATACGCCTTGCATTTCCTCGTCCGTAAAGAGAAGCTCCTGATGCCGCGTGCTTGACCGCGTGATCTCTACGGCAGGGAAAATGCCGCGCTCCGCCAGCTCGCGCGACAACACCAGGTCCATGTTGCCGGTGGCCTTGAATTCCTCGTAGATCATCTCGTCCATGCGGCTACCTGTATCCACGAGAATGGTGGCGAGGATCGTTAGGCTCCCGCCCTCTTCGATGTTTCGGGCCGCGCCGAAAAATCGCTTAGGCCGATGCAACGCGCTGGGGTCTAGGCCACCGGTCATGGTCCTCCCACTGGGCTCGACGGTCAGATTGCTGGCGCGACTGAACCTTGTGAGGCTGTCCAGGAGAATCACCACGTCCTCGCCATGCTCCACCAGGCGTTTGGCCCGGGCTAGGCAAAGCTCGGCCACCCGCACGTGGTTGTCCGGTGTGCGGTCGAAAGTCGAAGCCACGACTTCGCCCTGGACAGAACGCTGGATGTCCGTCACTTCCTCCGGGCGCTCGTCGATGAGCAGTACCATGATGCGCACATCGTCGTAGTTTGTCGTGATGCAGTTGGCGATATGTTTGAGCATTGTTGTTTTTCCGGCCTTGGGCGGCGAGATGATGAGCCCACGCTGGCCCCGGCCGATGGGTGTGACCAGGTCTAACAGGCGTCCTGTGATGTTCGCCGGATTGTTGGTTTCAAGCTTCAGGCGTTCCGTTGGATAAATCGGCGTCAGGTCTTCGAACTTCGGACGCTGACGGGCCTTCTCAGGGGAACGGCCGTTGACCGTCTGCACCCGCAGCAAGGACCAAAAGCGCTCGGCGCTGTTGTCCTTGGGCGGGCGTACTGGCCCACCGATCATGTCACCGGTGCGCAGACCGAACCGCCGCACCTGTGTATCAGCCACGTACACGTCAAGCTGTGGGTTGGGCGTGTAGCCCTCGACGTGCATAAAGCCGCGCCCATCGGGCAAGACTTCCAATAGGCCGATACGGTACACGTGGCCGCTGGCTTCGCTTTGGCGTGCCAGAATACCCATACACAAGTCGTGCTTGCGCATGGTCGAGTATCCCGACACGCCCAGCTCGGCGGCCACCCGGCGTAGATCGTCCACCGTCATGTGCTCGAGTTGGTCTAGCTCATACATCATCAGCTTTTCACTTCCCGTCTTAGGGAGTCTTGTACGCCTCAGGCCGGAGCACCGCCACGAAGGGCAGATTGCGGTAGCGTTCCGCGAAGTCCAGGCCATAGCCGACTACGAAAACATTCGGCACATCGAAACCCAAGTAGTCAATCGTGACGTCTACCTTTCGCCGGCTCGGTTTGCTGAGCAGAGCGCATATCCGCACTGAGCCAGCGCCACGCATGTGGAGTTGTCTCAATAAGTAGTCCTGGGTACGTCCGGTGTCCACGATATCCTCCACTACCACCACATCCCAGCCCTCGACCGACCACTCAAGGTCCTTCACAATTTCCACTTGCCCAGAACTGATAGTTGCATGGCCGTAGGATCGCAACTGCACGAAGTCTATACACAGAGGCATGGACAAATGCCGCATGAGATCCGAAAGGAACACAGCCGCGCCTTTCAGAACCCCAACAAGAAGAAGCTGCCGTCCTGCATAGTCCTCTCGCAATCTGGCTGCCAGCTCCGCGACCTTTTCCTGTATCTCTTCTTCGCTGAGGAGGACGTGGTCAATATCGCTTGCCCAAGAGGTGTCTCTGTAGGCGGCCGACGAGCTCATCGCCTCACTCCCACTCTATGGTGGCCGGCGGCTTCGACGTGATGTCGTAGACGACACGGTTCACGCCGGGTACCTCATTGACGATGCGCCCGGCGATCCTCGCCAGCACGTCATGAGGAATGCGAACCCAGTCGGCGGTCATGAAGTCTTCCGTGGTCACAGCTCTGACCACCACAGGGTAGGCATAGGTGCGCCCATCCCCCATTACGCCCACCGACTGGACAGCCAGCAACACGGCGAAGCTCTGGGCAATCTGGTCCTCCAGGCCTGCGGCCTGTAGTTCCTCACGTACGACCGCGTCGGCTTCGCGTACCGCCGCGAGGCGGTCGGCCGTGACCTCGCCCACTATGCGCACGGCCAGCCCTGGCCCCGGGAAGGGCTGTCGGCGCACGATGTCCTCGGGCAGGCCGAGTTGCCGGCCCACCTCGCGTACCTCGTCCTTGAACAGCCGCCGAAGCGGCTCAAGATTCTCCAGCGTCATATCTTCGGGAAGCCCCGCGACGTTGTGGTGCGACTTGATTCTTGCGGACGCCCCAGCCTCTCCACCACCGCTTTCGATGACATCCGGATAAATAGTGCCGTGAGCGATGAACTGAAAGTCGCCCAGCTTCGCGGCTTCGCGCTCGAAGACTCGGATGAAGGTCTCGCCCACGATCTGGCGCTTGCGCTCTGGGTCCATCACACCTCGCAGCCTTGTCAGGAACTCCTCCTGCGCGTCCACAGCTACAAAGCACCCGTCCATCAGTCTGCCCATTGTCTCGCGGACTTGCTCGGCCTCGTTCTTGCGCATCAGGCCGTGATCTATGAACATCGCCGTGACCTGCCGCCCCACGGCCCGGTGCAGAATCGTAGCGACGACCGCGGAGTCGATCCCACCAGACAGAGCACAAAGCACTCGCCCGTTCCCGATGCGCTCGCGCAGCTCCGCGATGATGTCCTCGACGAAGCTACTCGGCCGCCAGGTCCCCGTGCATCCACAGACGCCGTAGAGGAAGTTGCGCAGGATTGCCGGGCCAACGGGTGTGTGCTGTACCTCTGGGTGAAACTGCACACCGTACAGACTGTGCTCAAGGTGCGCCATTGCCGCCACGGGCGTGTTGGCGGTGTGTGCTAAGACCTGAAAACCTGGCGGCGCGGCGGCCACGCGGTCACCGTGGCTCATCCAAGTGTTGAGGCAAGCCGGCAGCCCAGCGAAAAGCATGTCTGCCTCATCCAGCACGACCTTCGTGGGCCCATACTCGCGCTGCTCACTTGGCTCTACCTTGCCTCC
>JAKORR010000986.1 GCA_029777735.1 Armatimonadota bacterium
ACGAGCACAACCTGAGCTACAGCGTGGCCTTCACTGAAAAGGGCGAGGCCAAAGAAGCTGAAGCCGAGCCTTCGACCGCACCCGAGGAAGAGGGGCCGGCCGAAGAGAAGGCTGAGCCGAGCCCGCCTGCCGCTGAGCCAGCAATCCCTGAGGGTGAGGGCCCTGCCCAGGCTAACGCCCCGACCCTGTGGAGTGTCGTGCTGGTGTCGGCTGTGGTGTCCCTGGTCATCGGGCTGCTGTCAGGTACCATCGCGGCCCGGCTTACAGTACGTAACCTTGCCATACAGGCCGTCCAGCGAGAAGCCCCACCTGCTGCTCCACGAGGCGGGCAGCAGCCGCCTCCCAACGACGACCTGTCTGACGTTGATATCCAGCTTTACTAACCATCTGGCCTCTGCCAGCCGAGGAGGGTTCTACAGTGGGTAAAGTTACCGTGACTGTCATGGACGCAACCGGCAGCAAGGAACAAAAGGCGAGCCTCCCCGACGATGCGGCCGTAAGCCGTATCATTGCCAAGCTCGTCCAGCTCATGAGCCTGCCTACCACAGGGCCCGACGGCCAGCCGATGAGCTACAAGTTCCATCACAAGCAGTCCGGCAAGCAGCTCGCGGATGAGCAGACCTTGGCCGATGCCGGTGTCAAGGATGGTGACGTGCTGCGATTGCAACCCGAGATCACCGCAGGCCTGGTGGTGCATCGGTGAGTACGGAATCTGCTGAAGAGCAGCCTGAGCTGCTGGAAGTGGACCTGGAGACAGAGGAAGACCGGTATAGCAGGCTGCGACTCATTCACTGGTGGGCCCAGGAGCGGCTAAGGGCTTCGAAGGTAATGGTCGTAGGGGCCGGGGCCCTGGGCAACGAAATCGTCAAGAATCTCGCGCTTCTCGGGATCGGCGGCATCTGCTTGGTCGATTTTGACTTCATAGAGAGCACTAACCTCTCTCGGTCGGTCCTGTATCGTGCGAATGACGTCGGGCGCCGTAAGGCCTTGGCCGCCGCCGACATGGCGCGGCAAATCAACCCCGACGTCGCTATCCAGCCCATCCACGCCAACGTCGTTTATGATGTGGGGACCGGCGTTTTTGCCGACATGGACCTCATCTTCGGTGCGCTCGACAACCGCGAGGCCCGCGTGGCCATCAACAGCTTTGCCTGGCGTGTCGGCAAACCCTGGATCGATGGAGCCATCGAAGTTCTCCAGGGTGTGGCGCGGGTCTTCGTGCCCCCAGACGGGCCCTGCTACGAATGCACTATGTCGGAACTGGACTACAAGCTTCTTGAGGTGCGTCGGTCCTGCGCGTTGCTGTCGCGTGAAGACGTTGCACTGGGTAAGGTCCCAACCACACCCACCATTGCCTCGGTCATTGCCGGAATCCAGGTCCAAGAGGGTGTGAAATTGCTTCACAGCGACAGGGACTTGCCGGTGCTCGCGGGCAGGGGCTATGTCTTCGAGGGGCTGTATCACCAGTCCTACGTGGTGGAGTACCAGCGGCGTGAGGGCTGCCAGGCGCACTACACCTATCCGAACATAGAGCCGCTGGACCGGGGTGTAGCCGATACTACTGGCCGCGACCTGCTCGCCCTAGCGCGCGAGGAGATGGGAGAGGACGCGGTGGTGGAGCTTGAGCGAGAGGTACTTGTGGGCCTTCGCTGTACTCAGTGTGGTACTTACGAAGTCCGTCCGGGCTCTTTGGGCGGAATCACGGAGGAAGAGGCGCGGTGTCCGGCCTGTGAGTTGGTGCGCGACCCCGAGATGACGCACGCCTTCTATGGCGGCGAAGACTATCTGGATCGACCTCTGTTGGAGCTGGGCGTGCCACCCTACGATGTTGTGACCTTCCGCAGCGGAACGGAAATGCGGCATTTTCTCCTGGCGGCGGACCGTGATTTGGCCCTGGGCAAGATCAGCCGCGTCGGAGTGAATAGCAATGGCTGACGACGAGAACTGGCAGCCTGAGGAAGACGATGTGCAGCTCGAAGCGCCTTCAGACGGTAGCCCCGGGGAGTGGCAGGGCCCACCGGCGATCATGATGAGCCGTGCTGTGCAGGAGACCCTCTGGAACCACGCCGAGTCCGACACCATGCACGAGGTCGGCGGTATCCTCGTAGGGCGAGCCGTCAGTGGTCCTAACGGAACGCTCGTGGAGATAGTAAGTGCTATCCCGGCGCGACACACCGAGGCCGGGAGCACCTTCG
>JAKORR010000987.1 GCA_029777735.1 Armatimonadota bacterium
ACTGCTGGCCACCGGACGTGTTGGTCACCAGGGTGTATTTGGCCCACGGGTTGGTCCCGGACGACCCGCTGTCGGGTGCGGCGGCGTCGTAGCCGGACTGGGGCTGGGCCTGGCTGCCGGTCAACACCCGCTCGGTAGAGGCCTGCACCTGGGCAACACTCTGGTTCTGCGTCGATAGGGCACCGACACGAGAACGGTAAGTGCCCTCGTCATCGTCTGCACCTGCGGACAGCACTGGCAGCACTGAGAAGAGAAGAACGAGGAGCGCCATGGATCGCACTGGCCTTAGCACTTCTCCACCTCCTCGCCTGCGTCGGAGAGGAAGAGCATCAGCTTGCCGTTCAAGTGCCTGAAATAGTAGGAGGGGTTGAATAGGGCCCCCTCGGAAACGACATTGCCGTTTGCGTCGACGAGCGGAGAAGCGCGCGTATCGAGGCAGACGGCCAACGCAACCTCTGAGCCGCTCCTGCTGACCCCCGGCAGCGGCTTCACCGTGAAAACGGCAACCGTCCCTTCCGCCGCCCGGTAACCGCTCTCCTTCATCATCTGAAACACAGCCTGACTCTGCGAGAGGTATGGATCAGCCAACACTTCGAACAGTTCTGGCGGGTATTCGTCGAAGTCACCTGCCTGCATGTACCGATCCTCTAATTCGAAGGACCGCCTCAGTACCCGCTCGGCCTCCGCATACAACGCGTCCATATCAGGCGCCGGGCTGGGCGACGGCGACACCACCACCGACGGGCTCGGCGTCCCCGACGGTGTGGGCCCGACACTGCCGGCCGAGGAGCATCCCGCCAAGGCCACAACCACGACAAAACCAACCAGCAAACTGAACACACGACGCATGGAACGTCGACCTCCGGGGGTGAGAACTCGACCAACAACGCGAATCATGCCATCTGCGCAGACCAGCCCCAACATCCCGGCCTCGACCTGTGGACAACCCCGATCGCCGAGCCCGATCACTGAGATCGGCGATTTGGCCCTCCCCAGAGCAGCTGTGCTACGCTTTCCAAGCTGATCCCGCAAGGGACCGTATGCGCGAGTGGCGGAATGGCAGACGCGCTGGCTTCAGGTGCCAGTGCCCTATACGGGCGTGGAGGTTCAACTCCTCTCTCGCGCACACCCGGTAGGGGTCGTCAATGATGACGAAACCCCTACTAAAACCCCTGTTGGATGCCTGTTTGAGCGTCGCACGCTCACGCCCGATCGGTGCAGATGTACCCTGTAATTACCAAGAATGATCTTCGATGCTATGCATAGGCTATGCAGGTTTCGGAGGTCTGCATAGCATCTCGCACCCTCTCCCCCCGAGGAGCTGCCATGACTCGCCGCAGCTTTGGCCACACCCCCCGGACGCGCAACGGCCGCTACCAGGCCCGCTACACCGGACCTGACACCACCATGCACACCGCCGGCATGACCTTCGCCTCGAAGGTCCACGCCCAGGGCTGGCTGGCCAACGAGGACCGGCTGATCGCCCGCGGCGAGTGGACCCCACCCGCTGACCGCCGTGCCGCGGCGGCCGCCGAGGCCCTGGCGAACATGCTGACACTGCGCGCGTACGCCACCAAGGTGTTGGACGAACGCGCGACCCGCAACCGCAGTCCGCTGCGTCCCAGCACCCGCGACTTCTACGACAAGTGCCTGCGACTGGTGATCCTGCCC
>JAKORR010000988.1 GCA_029777735.1 Armatimonadota bacterium
CGGGGCCAGAAGGGAAAACGTACTTGGCGCCCGGATAAGTATGGCTACTTATGAAGCAACGGGGACCGTGCAGGTCGCCGAGTTGGTTGTTCCTCCTGCGGTGCAGACCTACGGCCTGTCGAAGCATTACGGGAGGATCACCGCCGTGCGCGATCTGAGCCTGACCATCCCGCGGGGCACAATCTACGGTCTGCTGGGGCCCAACGGTGCGGGCAAAACCACTACAATGCGCATGCTCCTAGGACTCGTTAGGCCCACGGCGGGCTCTGCCACAGTTCTGGGTATGGACTGCCGACACATTGAAGCTCGAGCTCCGGGGAACGTGGGCGCCTTCGTCGATGGGATGGCCTTCTATCCTTACCTGAGCGGACGGCGTAATCTGCACCTCCTGTGTCACCTGTCGGGCAGTGGCCATGACGAAGTGGAAGGGGCCTTGGAAAGCGTTGGGCTGACGGCCAACGCAAATCGTCTTGTCCGGGCTTACTCTCACGGCATGAGACAGCGTCTGGGCATTGCAGCGGCTCTAGTGCCGCGCCCAAGGCTGCTTGTGCTGGACGAGCCTGCCTCTGGGTTGGACCCTGCTGGCGTGCGCGACATCCGGGATCTGCTGCGGCGACTCTCGGCTGAGGACATGACTATCCTTCTGTCCAGCCACCTGCTGTGGGAAGTGCAGCAGCTCTGTACGCACGTGGGGATCATGTTCAGCGGCTGTCTGGTGGCGCACGGCACCGTGGATGAGTTGCTAGCCGAGAACACCCTGGGGCTTACCGTGGTTGTGGACCGGCCGGATAGAGCCCTGGAGCTGCTCGAGGAGCAGGGCCACCGGGTCACGCGGGGGAGCAACGGATCCCTCTTCGTGACAGTGTCGCAGGACCAAGTGCCCGACATCAACGCGTTGCTGGTGAACGGCGGTCTGCGTGTTTACACACTGTCGCCGCATCACAAGACGCTGGAGGACTTGTACATGGAGTTCGTGGAGCGGGGCAGGTATGCTGCGAGCTCTTAGGGTCGAACTGGTGAAGACCTTCGCCCAGCGGGGCACCTACGTGGGCTTCCCGGTGCTCGCCGCGCTAATCGCCCTGATCGTGTGGGGCCTGTGGCGTCATGGTCCCGCTGACCGGGAGTTCGAGCGCACGGCCGGTCGGGATATGCTGGTGGCTGGGCACGTGACGACTGCCCCCTTTGTCATGCAATTCATCCTGCCCACTATCATCGAGCTGCTTATGCCGCTGATGATTGCCGCCGTTGTGGGAGGCCTAGTGGCGGGCGAGGTCCAGTCGGGAACGATGCGCACCATGCTGCTGCGACCCATCCCGCGCCTGCGGTTGTTGGCCGCCAAGCTCGGCGCCGGGTGGGTATACACCTTCTCGCTGTGCGTCTTTGCGGTCCTTCTTGGCAGCGCTCTGTGCTATCTGGTCTTCAAGGCGGGCGACATGCTATCGCTGTCGGCGGACGGCTTGGTGGTCTTCTCACATGACGAAGCCATCGCGCGCCTGGCCCTGGCCTATGGTCTCGCGACTGTGGGACGGCTCGTCATCGCCGTGCTGGCGTTGATGTTCTCGTGTCTTTTTGACAACGGCTTGACGGCTGCGGCCCTAACTGTTGCGTGTCTCATCTTCATGGGGGCTTTGGAACACATTCCGTACTTTGAGCAGTTCCAATGCTATTTTCTGACCTGGCACTTGGACGTATATCGCTTGGCGCTGGAGGCAGACATCGACTGGCCCGCGGTCGGCCAGAGAACGCTGGGCCTCAGCGCATACTCGGTGGTCGCCTTCGCTGTGGCAGCAATTGCCTTCTCGCGACGTGACTTCTCGTGAGGACCCGCCCGCCGGCGAGGGGCGGACGCAGAGGAACACCTTCCCACACGGTCCTGTTGGAGGAACACAACGGTAGAATGAGACAAAGCGCGGAGGTATTCTGCATGGGAAGACCTCTTCGGCTTGGCCCAAGGGCGACGATCGCGGCTTTCGCTGTCGCCGTCCTGGCCCTAATGACCATGCCCGTTTGCTGGGCAATCACTGGACAAGAGATTCTGGGCAAGTCCGCGGCCCTCTACCAAGGCGTTAGGGACTATACTTGCCGGGTCACCGTGCAGACCGATTTCCCAAAGGTCCGCATGCCAACCCGCACCTTTACGGTCTACTTCAAGAAGCCAGACAAGGTGCGCGTGGAGTCGGGCGGGCAGCTGGTCATGGTGCCCAGGGATATTCTGCTATTTGGCAACTTCGAACGGCATCTCAAGGATGAGGCGAAGATCGTCCTGGCAGGAACCAATACCCGGGCAGGACGGAAGCTATACTTCCTCAAGGTGCTCCCCAGGGAGCGTGGCGCGCCCGACCGGGTGTTGCTGTGGATCTGGGGCGACACGTGGACCATCAAGCGCAGTGAGATCTGGCGCCGCGACGCGAAGATTCTGACAGCAGACTGGGAACACAAGGCCTGTGGGCGCTATCTAATGCCGCTGCGCGTAGTGTGCAAAGTCACGGGGGGCAGGATGGCTGAGAAGGGCTCCGGCACGATAAAGGTTGACTTCGCAGGCTGGAAGGTCAACTCCGGGCTAGCGGATTCCCTCTTTGCCCAGGAGAGCAAGAAGTAGGTCAGGGCATATGCAGCGCGGTAAGCCGCCGCAAGCCACAGCCCCCAGGGCCGTGGATCCCACCAGTAGAGAGGACGTATCATGCGCAGACTGGCAGACTCCTGCCAGGCGCCGGTAAGGCGCCACCGCAGAGCCGAGGTGATGCTCATATCCGGCTGTCGCCGGGGAAACGAGGACGCGCTGGACGCCTTTGTGTATCGGATAGCCGATCTAGCGTGGCGGGAGGCCCTTAGCGCGTCGGGCGATGAGGTTGCGGCCCGGCGGAGCGCAATTGAAGGCCTCCGCGCGGCGCTCAGCTTGCTGCGGGGCTGGCGTACGCCGTCACTTTCCGTCCTGGAGCGGCGGGTGGCTGCGGCCGCAGGTCAGCGACAGGGCCGGCGGTGGGCAAGGGAGACGCGAGTGGAGGTCGCGGCTCCAGTCGACTTGGTGGATGACCTGCGCCGAGTCGCCAGGGAAAGCATCCCTGAGCTGCGGCAGGCTGCCCAACAGCGTTTCTTCTGGCGCCTGCAAGGCTACGCAGTAGTTACGGCCGTGGTCATGGGTCTGGTGATGGTGCTTGTGGGCTACGGCACGGTGCGCCAGTGGCAGGCGGTCCCGCCGAGCCTGGTGGAAGGCCTACAGTTCCGCGTGCGGCACGCCGCCCTGAGCGCGGCCTTGCGCGACCTCTCCTGGGACCTGCCTGAAGCCGAGGGCACAAACCGCCGGTTGGCTGCTGCCCTCGAGGACGCGGCTCTGGTGCTGGACGAGATCGGGAACCTGGCGCCCGACGACGATCCGCAGAAGCTACGCTACCTCGCCTTCCGTATAAGCCGCCGCGACCTGCCGGCGCTATTGGTAGAGGCAGCCAGCATCCAGGGCCTTGAGACGACAGTGGTCATGGACACGGCCCTGGCGTTGGAGGAGGTGAGCAATTGGTTCGCCGAGCGGTGACAGGCCTCGGCGGGCGCTCTTTGCAGACTGGCCTGGCGCTGCTCCTGGCGGTGGCAGTCCTGGGCGGGTGCATTAGTCGTGCGCAGCTTGTGTACCGTCGGGCCGAGATCTTCTTCGGCCAAGGCGAGTACGAGATGGCGACGGCAGAGTACCAGCGGGTTGTCGATGCCTACCCGGACGACCCTCTAGCCGATGACGCACTCTATAAGCTTGGACACCTGTACCGGGTGCACCTGCGGCAGCCGGGTCGGGCGCTGGCAGCCTACAGTAGACTGGCAGAGGACTATCCGGCCAGCCCCTTTGCAGACGATGCTCTACTTTGGTGCGTGCATGTGTGGGCGCGGGACATCAAGTCACCCTCGCGGGCCGCACACTTCTGCGCCGAGCTGGACCGACGCTTTGCGAGCCGCAGGCGAATGAGGGCACGAGCGCACATCGAGGTTGCACGCGCCGAGCTGCTGGCCGGTGATAGAGACCAGGCACGCCGCGAGATCGAGTTGGTGCGCAGGGAGTTTTCTGATCAACCTGAGATAGCCGGCCTTGCGGCCCTCATGCTGGCGGACTTGGCTCGAGCCGAGGGCGCCAAGGAAGAGCAGGTCTCCGCCCTACTCGAGAGCGTCGTCAGCAAGTATCCCGGCACCCGGGCCAGCGACGAGGCGCGCCGGCGACTGGGGATGCTCTACTACGTCCAGCGCCAGGAGAACGAAAAGCAACTGCGTGAGACGATGAAACGCGAAGCATGCTGGCTCCGTGACGTGCCCCAGTTCCGGAGCTGGTTGGACCCGCGGCTCACTATGCTTGAAGGACTGCGCAGCCTGCTGCGCTACTCGGGGTGCCAGGTGTCGCTGCCGGTGCTGGCGGCCGTGTCGGAGCGGGCGTTGGTGCCCGTCGCAGAGATCAACACTGACCGCTGGCCGGTTCTCTGGGAGCAGGATCCACTGGTGGCCGTAGCCGAGGTGTGCGGCATGGCACCTAGCGTATGGGTTAGCCAGAAGAAGGAAGAGGCTTGGGAGGCCGCGCGGCGAGCACTCATCCGTGGCCAGCCCTGCCTGGTCGCCTATTCGACAGGTAAGTGGATGATACTGGCGGGCTGGCATCCACAGCAGCAGGAAGTAGGTGTTCTTGAGGCAGGTGCCTCCGGCCTGCGGGCCATGTCTGTGGCAGCGTTGCTCAAGGGCTGGTCCCCGGCGTCCAAGGCAGCTCCTTTCATCGCCTTTCCAGACGGTGCCTACTATGTGTTCACCATATCGGGTCAGCGTAGGAAGGTCGAGGAAGAAACGCTGCGTCGTTTAGGCCTCGCGACGGTGGGGCGATTGCCCTCGATTGGGCGTGAGGCGGGACTCACCAAGCCCGTGGACCTGGCCCGGAAGGCCGCGGTGCTCCTCTCACAGACGACGCCGGACAAAAACCCACCCGTGCCCGCCGACTGGGTGAATGTGCGGCTCCCACGATGGGCCGAAGTGCGGCGCGTACTGGGCGATTTCCTGCAGCCCCTGGACCCCCGGGCAAGTGAGGCTGCCCGCCATATAGCCGATGTTATCGGCTCGCTGAGAGAGGCCCTGCGGTCAGCCCAGCAGAGCAATGCCCCGGCTCGCGACTATGAAGCTGCCGCTTCGAACGCGGACCGTCTTGCCTCGGAAGAAGACAACTTTGAGCGGACGCTGAGCGAGGCTGCTGGCAGTTAGGGCCGGGCGATACTTGCGGCGATCTCGCCCGCTGGGTACAGCAGTTGCTGTGCTTTTGGGACACCAAAACAGGGTGCCCGACGCTGGCAAAGTCCTTTCCAGCCCACGCGCTCCTAGGCCGGGTGAAGGCGGTCTGAACTGTCCCCCGGCTTGCGCCGCTCGCAGAGCAGGGATAGCCTAGCGGGACCTGTAGCGAACTTAGGCCTCGACGCGCCGCCCAGTGGGGGCGGTTCGCCCCGGCCCGCGATAAAGGAGGCAACGCGGGTGTCTACACCCCATGAACTAACCTGGATCGAGACTGAAGAAGGCTATCTGGCTGCCAGCGTTCACCCAGCGGCAGAAGCTCGGCCGTCGCCCGCCGTGCTGATGTGCCACGGCTTTACGGGTCACCGCGGTGAGGCGCATTTTCTCTTCGTCCACGCAGCGCGGGCCTTCGCGAGAGCTGGCGTAGCGGCCTTGCGTGTGGACTTCCGCGGATCGGGCGAAAGCGAGGGGGAATTCCGTGACATGACCGTCGGGGGCGAAATAACTGACGCGCTTGCAGCTCTTGACTACCTGGCCCATCGGCCGGAAGTGGATGCCGAGCGCGTGGCCGTGTTGGGGCTGAGCCTTGGCGGCGCAGTGGCGGCCTGCGTGGCGGGACGCGAGCCGAGTGTGGCAGCCCTAGTGCTGTGGTCAGCCGTGGCGGACTTGCAGATGATCGCCGCGCGGTTCCTTCAGCCCGGATCAGAACCACTGCGCCTGCCCGACGGCAGCTACGAGTTGGGTGGACTGGCCCTAGGGCAGAGTTTCGTCGACACGATCCTCCACCACCGACCCACTGACGAGGTCCAGCGGTTCGGAGGCCCTGTGCTCATCGTGCACGGGACAGAAGACCAGTCCGTGCCCTTGTCGCATGCCGAGCTCTATGCCAAGGTCCTCGGGAAGCAGGCTGAGGTGCACTTGATCGAAGGCGCCGACCACGTTTTCGCGCGGGTTCCCTGGAAAGCCGAGGCTATCGAGGTCAGCGCCGGTTTCCTGGGCCGGACTCTCAGGGCCCAGTCCTAAATAGGTCTGGCCCATCCGTCCGGCAGGGAGCTCCACCGCGCCCGATGCCACCTGGGCGCCGCCTGTGCCGAACTTGGACCTGGCTTCGCCGAGCAGGGTTTTGCTCTCGGTTGGCGAATCTGCTCCAGCCTGTCTCTTTACTGCAACAGTTACGTCATGAGAAGGGATCGCAATGCCGAAGGTTATCACCGAGATTCCTGGTCCGAAATCACGGACCCTACTGGAGAAGGCGCGCAGATACGAGCCGCCTTCCATGTCGGAGCAGGTCCCGGTCGTTTGGGATCGCGCCCAGGGGTGCGTCATCTGGGATGTGGACGGCAACGAGTATCTCGACTGGTGCTCGGGTGTGTTGGTCACTAACATTGGCCACTGTCACCCAGATTACGTGGCTGCGGTGAAGGCGCAGGCTGAGAAACTGTTCAACTGCTATGACTTCCCTAGCGAGCCGAGGGCGCTGCTGGCAGAGAAGCTCGTGCAGATGACGCCGCCGCATCTGGACAAGGCCTTTCTCCTGACCACCGGCTCGGACGCCACAGAGGCGGCAATTCGGATGGCCCGCTGCACCCACGAAGGTTGGGAGATCTTGGCCTTTCACGGCGCCTTCCACGGGCGGACATTAGGAGCCGCCTCGGCTGGCGGGTCACTTGGCGTCAAGAAGGGTTATGGGCCGCTGGTGCCCGGTTTCATCCATGCACCCTATCCTTACTGCTACCGCTGTCCCTTCGGCCTGGAGCACCCAGACTGCTCGCTGCAATGCCTTGAATACATCGACTGGGTGGTGTCGCGCGAAAGCTGTGGTGAGCTATGCGCCGTCATGACCGAGTCCTACCAAGGAAGCGCCGGGTCCATCATCCCACCGCCCGGGTGGTACGAGGGCTTAGAGAAGTGGCGCAAGGAACGTGGGCTTTACCTTATCTTCGATGAGGTGCAGTCGAGCTTCGGGCGCACAGGCAAGATGTTCTGCATGGAGTACTGGGATATCGAGCCCGACCTTGTGTGTCTGGGCAAGGGCTTGGGTTCGGGCGTACCCTGTTCGGCGGTCATGGGGCGCCACGAAATCATGGACCAGTTGCCCCCTGGCTCCATGTCGTCGACCAATGGCGGGATCCCCATCTCCTCGGCGGCTGCCTTGGCGGCCGTCCACATCATCGAGCGTGAGGGTCTCGTCGAGAACTCGGCGCGCATGGGCAGGCTCTTCGGCGAGCGCTTCGAACAGATGAAGCAAGACTTTGAGCAGCTTGGCGACGTGCGCGGCCTGGGTTTGGTGTGGGGCCTCGAGATCGTGGAGGACAAGAAGTCCAAGAGCCCAGCCGTGGAGATAGCCAAGGCCATCGTCCGCGAGGCCGCCAAGCTCGGCCTGATGATGATCGCACCCATCGGCGTGTTCGGCAATGTCATCCGCGTGGCGCCACCGCTAATCATCACGGAGCAACAGGCCAACGAGAGCTTGGACCTGTTCGAGGCCGCACTGAAGACCGTCTGTGGCGTAAGCTAATCACCCCATGTCCTTGACCCGATGTTGCTGCGGTTGGCCAACGCGGCGATGCGCCTCGACACCGCAGTGGCCCAGGTGTTGGCCTTGTGGTGTTCTTGATGCAGATGCTCCACAGGTAGCCGGTCGTAGATAGTCTTCACGTGGCTGCTGGCCACCAGGCCCTGCGCTCCCGGTGCCGCGCCGCCGAACGATACGGGCTCAAGTCTCGCGGAGATTGGAGGAGACTAGTTAATGGATGTTCTGGCCTTCATCGATGAGCAGGTCAAGGCGATTCGTCAGGCCGTGGGCAGCGATACGGCCCTAGTGGCTCTCTCCGGCGGGGTGGACAGCTCGACTGTGGCCGTACTGGGCCACCGAGCCCTGGGCGACCGGCTTGATTGCCTCTATATTGACGACGGGTTGATGCGCAAGAACGAAGGGCCGATGGTGCAGGGGGCCTTCGCTAACCTGGGTATCAAGGTCCGCATCCTGGACGCCACGGAAAGGTTTTTCGCGGCGCTCAAGGGTCAGGTAGACGCCGAGGCAAAGCGCAAGGCCTTTCGTGACACCTTCTACAAGACGCTGGGCGACGCTGTGAGCAGCAGCGGTGCGGTCTGGATGCTGCAGGGCACTATCGCCGCCGATGTGATTGAGACGCAGAAGGGCATTAAAACCCAGCACAACATCTTGGAGCAGATAGGCATCGACCCCCTATCGAAGTACGGTTTGCGCATTCTCGAGCCCATCCGGACGCTGTTCAAGTACCAAGTGCGCGAAGTGGCGCGGGCGCTGGGTCTACCGCCGGAGATCAGCGAGCGGCAGCCCTTCCCGGGGCCGGGTCTGGCGACGCGGATCCTTGGAGAAGTGACGCCGGAGCGTGTGGCAACGGTGCGTGAGGCTCAGGCAATTGTGGAGGAGGAACTTGCGCCCTTCTCGCCCTTTCAGTGCCTTGCGGTGCTCTTCGACGACCGGGCGACAGGAATCCGCGAAGGGCAGCGAGAACTGGGCCAGATCATCGCGGTCCGTGCGGTCAATTCGCAGGACGCGATGACCGCGTCGGTAGTGCAACTCCCCTGGGATGTGCTGGTTCGGCTACAACAGCGAATCTGCGCGGAGGTTCCCGGCGTAACGAAGGTCCTATACGACCTGACGCCCAAGCCGCCGAGCACGATCGAATATATCTGAATAGCCTCTAACCACAACCCGCCGCGAAGGTGTGATCTCCTGCAACTCCGTCGGCACGAACCCTCGGAGGCCCACCAGTGGAGACTGCGAGGCTGCTGCGCTTGCACAGCCTGCCGTTCCTTATGTCCTAATTCCGATCGCCACGAGTCACCCGAGCAGCTTGCGCTTCGCCCGTTCCACTATCTCGCGCATTGCCCCC
>JAKORR010000989.1 GCA_029777735.1 Armatimonadota bacterium
AGGAGCTTCCTCCGAGCCGTTTAACCGTTGTTGTCGTGGGAGAACCTGCGGCGGGAGACTCCCCAGATCTTGCCGGTGTCGAGGAGCTTCTGTCCGAGTATCCGGGATTAACGACGACGGCGCCCCCGCGTGTTATTGCAAACCCTCAAGCTAAGAACTTCGCCCAGGCTGTCAATGCCGCGGTTGATGGCGACGAGCCATGGCTGTGGTTGTTGCACGGAGACGGTGCGCCCCAACCGTCCTGTCTTGATCGCCAGCTCAGGCTGGCCGTGACCAGCCCGAAGATTGGGGCCGTTGGCGTCAAGCAGGTGGCGTGGGATGATCGCAGTGACCTTCTCGAGGTGGGTATTCGGGCTACCCGATCCGCACGGCGCGTGCCGGAAATTGAGCCTAACGAGTTTGATCAGGGACAGCTGGATTATCGTGAGGATGTCCTCGCTGTAGGCAGTGTTGCCATGCTGATACGTCGGGAGGCGTTCGAGGCGGTGGGCCATCTTGATCCGGCACTTGGTCCCTACGGTGACGGCTTGGAATTTTCACGCCGCCTCTGGGCTGGGGGATGGCGTGTGGTGGTGCAGCCCCGTGCCATCGTTGCTCACGCAAGAGCCTCGTTGGATGCGCCGACGAGCGTAACGTTCGCGAGCCGCCGCAGCGCACAGCTCTACAACGCGGCTGTGGCTGCACCGGCGTTTGTCCTTGTTTATCTCATACTCAGTCAGCTGATTGTGGCACCCGTGCGCTCGATAGGACGTCTAGTAACGAAAGACGTCCGTCACGCCGTGCCCGAGTTGATGGGAGCCGCCCGTTTCTGGGGAATGATTCCGGCGGTCATTGCGTCACGCCGCCGCCTACGCGCAGCGACCCATACCTCCCGCGAGGTACTCCGAACTCTAGAAGAACGTCCTCGCGAGGTGTGGCTCGCCCAGCGCCGTGTCCGCCATTCGCAGGCCGATGCTACTGCTATGGCGGACATGCCCGGGCCGTTGGAGCTTCGGGAGCTGGCCGCCGCGCGAAGAGCTCGCCGTATTTGGGCAACGGTTACCCTCTTGGTCTCAGTGTTCGGTAGTCTCGCAGGCCTGGTCCCTCTCCTAGGCCGTGGTGTTCTTACCAGGGGAGCGTTGCTTCCTGACGTCTCTAGCTTCCGAGATTTGGCAGCCATGGCGGCGTCTGGTTGGCTTCCCGCCGGAGACGGCCTCGCCACCCCAGTTGACGCCTTGTGGCTGGTATTGAGCCCGCTAGTGCTCATCACGACACCGCTGGGAGGATCGCTCGGGGCGGTTGCCAGCGCTATCGTGATCACCGGTATTGTGCTGGCCGCTGTCGTAGCTTTCTGGGCTTCGGGCAGGATCGTTCACTCAGCTCCGCTTCGCGCTCTTGCGGCTCTCGTGTGGGGATTTGCGCCGCCGCTTCTTGCCGCGGTGTCCATAGGGCACGTTGCAGGGATCGTGTGGCATGTCTTGGCGCCAGCTCTGGTGGCGTGCGCTCTTGATACCTGGCGCACACCCTCCGTTCGAGCGTTGGGGCGTACTGCGCTTCTTCTTGCCATCATGAGTGCCGCGGCGCCAGCCACCACGCTCCTTATCCTTCCGCTGCTTGTGGTGACGCTGTACCGCCGAGCGTGGCGATGGTTGTGGATCCCGGTACCGGCGTTGGCCCTGCTCGCTCCCACTGTTATTTCTGCGGTGCGCGATGAGGCGTGGTGGAAGCTTCTTCTTGCGAGCCCGGGCCATCCGCTCGATGCGCCCGTTACCGCTCTTGATATTCTCACCTTCTCACCCGCAACCGCGGCCTCGGAGGCCTCATCCGGGGTTGCACCAACTTTCGTGGCCCTTGGTGAGCTCACCATTCTCCTTCCTATCATCGCTTCCCTACTGCTGGTTATCCCGGCCGTGGCCCTGCTTGCACGAACAGGTCGCCGTGGCTGGGTGCTCGGAGGATGGACCATCGTAGGTCTCGGTATTGTGTGGGCGGTGGGCTGCGCGCTGACTGACGTTGCTGTTGTATCTCAAGTGCCCGCCCTCGTTGTCACCACGGCGTGGC
>JAKORR010000099.1 GCA_029777735.1 Armatimonadota bacterium
AAGCGCGATCCCTACATCACAACTGGATAGGCACCGAACACCTCCTGCTCGGGCTCCTCTTGGAGCCCGAGGGTGTGGCAAGCCAATCGCTCGCCCTGTCCGGTGTGACCCACACCGCCGCCCGTCGCATGCTGGAGCAGGCGATCGGTCCGGGCAAGGACGCGCCAGCTGACTACATCCCCTTCACGCCGCGGGCCAAAGATTGCCTCGGGCTGGCCCTGCGCGAGGCGCAGGCGTTGAGCCACGGCTATATCGGCAGCGAGCACCTCCTTCTGGGCTTGATCCGCGAGGGACATGGCGCTGCCACTGTGGTGCTCGAAAGGCTGGGAGTTGACCCTGGCCGACTTCGGCAGGACACGCTGCGTCTGGTCCCCGCCCAGCAGTCCCGTTCGCCCGATGATCCCCTAAGCGCCGGCGCCCCCCCGCCTAAGGATGCCGACACAACCTCCGCACTTGACGTGACTCGACCTCCTACAGCGGACCGTTCATCGAACGTGCAGAAGGTGATCGAGGCCGCACGCGATCGGGCGTTCGCGCTCGACCACCCCACTGTCGGAACGGAACACCTGCTCTTGGCGATGCTGGCAGATCGCAAGAGTGCGTTCAGTGTGAGTTTGCGTCGAAGAGGGCTCACTTTTGAGGCCGCACGGACCTTCATCTCCGGCATGACGACGGCCTCAGCCACAAGGATCCCAGCCCTCAGCCCGGAGCTCGAGCACTGGCTAGAAACTCAGGCCGCCCACCCTCCAGATAGCGATGCGGCAAATACTCAGCGCAGAGCCGCCGAAGCGGTTGCAGCATCAACCAGCGCTACCACGATGGCCCTGCTCGCGAGCTACAACCTCACACCAGAAGACATATGCGCAGCAACAAAGGAGCAGCCCCGCGCTACGCTCAAGAACGTCGGAAAGAACGTTCCCTTCCCCGGGCCTGCGCGCAGCACCATCGAATTGCCCGACCAATTCTCTGGTGCGTCATCAGCCGCCCGGAAACTCCTCTCAGACGCCTTCACGAGGGGCCTGACGATCGACGGATTCGCACATCACATCCTGACCGCAGCAGGGAGCCACTCGCGGGCCGCTCTTGCGTTGCGAGCCTTAGACGCCGACCCGACTGCAATTGCTTACCACATCGCCGCAAACAGCCCCGGATTGAGCGCTGCCAACAGTGCCGCCGCGACCTCCAACCGACTGATACCGGCCCTCGGAGGCACGGACAAATGGCTGTCCAGGACCGGAGACCAATACCCTGACACCATCCATCTGCTCCTCTGCCTTCTCGACAATGCACCCGAGTCTGCCGCGTACCACGCCTTCGAGTGGTTTGGAGTGACCCTCAACCTCTTGACGGGGGTAGCTGTCTCAAGCCAGGACGAAGTCGATCTAGTCGACAGACCAGGAACAATGTCAACAGCGCAGAACTCACCCCGGGGGCCTGCTCCCAGCCCGCTAACACACCCAACCGCGACGCTGCGACCACTGGCGGGTAGCCGACTGCGAAGGAGACTCTTTCGGGGTGAGTCGCCGACGGGAGACAACCTCAACAGCGATCTGCAATTTGGGCGGATCCGGCGCCTTGGGAAGGCCCTGTACATCCGGTCAATCGCGCAGGTGGCCTACCTGCTCACTGTGGTCCAGCAGGCGCTTGTCTCGGGCAACTGGTGGCTACTACTCGCACTCGTGGCTCTGGTACAGCCCGAAGCGATCCCCGTCCCAATCTGGCTCATGAGTGCCGGCCTGTCGATGTGGTTTGTTCCTTGGCCAGCTCGCATTGCGTTACTGCTCTTTGTCGTGACAGCAGGGTTGCAGTTGTGGCTGGCATTGCAGTGGCGCCGGTCAGACTCAGCCAATACCGCCCTGACCCTGAAGCAGATGCGACATGATACCCGCGTTTCCCAACGGGCATTGTTTCGGTAGACGACCATGGATCAACCACGAGTTGCCCCTCGCATCAGCAGTGTGAATGCCGCCTGGCTGAGACAGCGCGGAACTGGACCCGATGAGAAACTGGAAGACTTAACGGGCCTAAGTGACATCGCGATCGCTGCACGACACCTACCAAGCGTGCTCTTGGAGGTGATTTTCGATTCAATTGGCGACTATCACCAGTTGCGGCGCACCCGATCTGGACCACAAGGCATCGGCGCCCTGGCCTCAGACATCGACTCCATCCTCAGCTCCACCTTCTTGTTTCGCCCGCTACTGCTGGCAGTGAGCTTAGGCCTCCTCGGCAGCAGTGTTGCCGCACTTCTTCAGTTCCCACTCGGGGCAACGGTCCTGCTCGGACTGGCCTGTTTTCTCATAGGCGATGGCCGTCGCAAGACCATTTTGGCCATCCTGCTCCTCGTTGTCGTCCTTGTACTCCATCCGCATGGCTGGGTGTGGACACTCACTACTGCCTACATGGCCTTTATGGCTCTACTTACCCGTCGACTCAACATTGCTGCGGGAAGTGGTCCCCTCGGTTCAGGTCTGGGCTTCTTCCCACTCCGATCTGTCGCGGAACTGCTCCTTCGCGGGGCCTGGGGCAACCTAGCGCTGGGGATAGACAAGGCGCAGGGCGACGATTGCGCCAGAGCTGAACTCTTCCTCGCCGCAGCAGAACCTCGCTGTGGCAAGTTCCAACCAGTCATCCAGCACGCACGTGCCGTGGCACAGGCGCGATCCGGCAATACTACCGAGGCCCTCACGCTAATCGCCAACAGAGCAGGTCAAGACAAACTCCCGGCTGCTGTCCGAGGCTGGTGCTCCTTGATGCTCAGCGAAATCCTCGCGAGGGCAGCCCAGTTCGAGGCAGCGGCAGCAGAACTCGAGAAGGCCATTCCGGCTCTCGCCACCAGACGTGCGCGCGGAGTCCGCCTCACGGCCCAGTTGAGACTGGTTGAACTCCTGATCGACCAGGGAAGTCTTGACCGGGCACTTTCTCTCCTCACCGAGATTCGTGCCCAAGCTGTAGCGCGCCGCCACTTCGAGCTCATGTGCACAACTGAAGGCCACCTCGTCCAGATGATGATGTCGGTAGGGAACAGGGCGGGCGCAGTCCGAACGATCAAGCAAATCAGTCCTTCTGACAGTCACCGATCCAGAGCTACAGAGCCTGGCCGCGTCACCACCATGTGGAGCCTGCTCAACGCTCAGCTCGCCCTCGAGGGCGGCGAGCTGAGCGAAGCACAACAGCACGCAGAGCTCGCTCACGACCGTGCCGCGTTGCAATTCGATGTCTCACTCAAAGCGCTGGCTTCGCTCGTGCTCGCGGAGGTCCTATGTAGCCAACACGGAGCGCGGGAAGCGCTGCCGCACGTCTTGGCCGCTATCGACTCGCTCCAGAAGGTGCGCTATGGATTGCCGGCCCCCACATGGCGACGGAAGTGGATGCGGATCAACGCTCGCGCGTTCGAACTGGCACTGGAGGTCTCAGGACAACTCGACGACCCCTATCTCGTCGCTGAAACCATCGAGAACATCCGGGCTCAGGCGCTCCCGACCCCGTTGAGCAAGACACCTGCCGATCTCGAGAGCCTCATCGCGGCGCTACTTGACCAACGAGCACAAGACCCCGATCGACCTTCCGAACCCGATAAAGATCTGCGATCCGCCGACCTTGCCCATGCCGCGACAGGTGTCCTCCCCCTGCATCCTCCGGCCTCGACTCTCATCAAGGGAGCCTCCTGGATTGCTCCGTCTTCCCAAGCCATCGCTGACATCGATCAACTGATCATCGACACGGTCGGAAATCAAGGATGGTATTGGTCGGCCTGTCTCGCCGCCGGCAGCTACTGGTGGACCGTGCGTCATCCAGACTCCACATGGACCTGGGGATCGCAGTCGATGTCCCATGACTCACCCGGCTGGCAAACGCTTCGGGATCTCCTCGATGCTTTACCGCTGCGACAGCCAGAAGAGACTGACGACCAGTTCTACACGCGTATGGACGGAAGCCCCCTGGTTCTAGCCACCATGCCGGAGGCCACAAATGCACTACTGCTTCAAGGGGGCCAGACCTTCCTGCCGCCCCCGCTCCGGAAGACGCTTGCCAGTCTGCGCGCCAACGAAACTCTGAGAGTCTTGGTCAGC
>JAKORR010000990.1 GCA_029777735.1 Armatimonadota bacterium
GGCCCCCACTCGCCCCGCTACTTCACGGTCACGGGACAGCACGTTGACGGGACGCCCTCAACCGTGGAGCACCGACAGGAGGCGCTGAACAGCTTCCACAGGAGGGTGTTCGGTGAGAGCGCGGCCCCAGAGGCCGTTGAGCCCCCGCGAATGCCGGTGGCTCTGGACGACGAGGAGCTTCTCGCCAAGGCACGGGCTGCTAGAAACGGCGCGGACTTCAGCCGGTTGTGGGCTGGCGACACGAGCGGCTATCTGAGCCAGTCGGAGGCCGACCTTGCCCTGTGTGCTCATCTAGCCTTCTGGACTGGCGGCGACCTAGCCCGCATGGACAGGCTCTTCCGCCAGTCGGGCCTGATGCGCCCAAAGTGGGAGCGTGCCGACTACCGCGAGGGCACGCTGCGCAAGGCGGTGGAGAACACGCGGGAGGGCTACACACCCCCCGCGCAGGCCGACGCGGGCAAAGGCGCGCGAGAGAAGCGAATTGCTGCTGCCCTAGCGGAACACAGCGACAGCGCCAACGGGGGGCTGATCGCCGCGAGGTACGGCGACCGCCTTCGCTTCGACCACCCGCGAGAACGCTGGCTGATTTGGCGCAAGCACTGGTGGGAGGAGGACACGACGAGGGAGGTGATACAGCTTGCGATGGAGGCGGCGCAGTTCCGGTATCACCGCGCCTGGGACCTCCCTGAGGACCAGCAGAAGGCCGCCGCCAGGTGGGCGATAACGTCGCGCCAACATCATCGTCTGGTGGCCGCTATGGAGATAGCGAAGTCCCTTGACCCGATTGCCGATGCTGCCGACTGGGACACTGATCCGACGCTGATCGGGGTAGCGAACGGGGTTGTGGACCTGCGCTTGGGCACGCTGGTGCCCGCGGATCAGAACCAGCGCATTACGCGCCACTTAGACCTTCCCTTCGACCCGGCTGCCGCTTGTCCACGTTGGGAGCGGTTTGTTTTGGAAGTCTGTGACGGGCGGGAGGGGTTGGCAGAGTACATCCGCCTCGCTGCCGGTTACTCGCTCACGGGGGAGACGCGCGAACAGGCACTGTTCGTGCTACATGGCCGTGGTAGCACGGGCAAGAGTACGCTCTTGGCGCACCTGGCCAGCGTGATAGGCCCCTATGCTCAGGTTGCCTCGTTCGAGGCCTTCACCGATCCGCCCGGCCACTTGGAGAGCCTCGCAGTCCTGGCCGGGGCGCGGCTGGTCACCTGTGCTGAGACCC